>DATKMG010000241.1:0-10874 GCA_035541995.1 Terriglobia bacterium | reverse complement strand
AAGCCCTTGACCGGCAGGATTCTTGCTCACGCCGCTGGTTCTCTTGAGTGTAGCGTTTCTTGCAAATGTGCTTCTCGGCCACGACAATTCTCTGCTGTGAAGTCAGTCATTCAAGGCTTTCCGATCAGGGCGCACGAACGGATTCAACAAGACTTTGCAGATTTTGTGCCTTCACGCGAATGACGCCACCGCGTGGGCTGTCAATGTCCGAAATGAGAAAAAACGAGATATACACAACGAGCAATAGAACCTCTACTGTCATCCGGCTGAGCTTCTTGAGCATCCTCCCGCGTGGTCGCAGTGGCCACCAGTCATACGAGTAAATCTCCATTGGCCGCCACATCGCCACCCAACCCCCAATGGCCAGGCTTTCTCGTGCGAGAGCGGCAAACGTTCCGCTTCCCTCGAGCTTGAGCTCTTCTGCAATCCCGTTAGTCTTCCGGGGCTCAACTGGTTCCATAAGATCTTCCTAGCGAAACTAGATCCTAAAGACAGATCGATCCACAGTCAAGACTATCGCTTTCTGATTCACGATCGGGATACTATCTACTCTCTCTTGTGGCCGTGGTGACCTGAAAAGCTCTTGGGGCACTTCTTATGAATGAAAATGCGGTTTTTGTGGGGGCGCCGCGGGGGCGCGGCGTCTCCATTAAATTGGAGACAGGACGGCCTCGTCCCGCATCTAGCCTTGAGAGCGACCGCAGCCCCGACGAAGCGGGGCCCTCCAGTATTTTCATCCACGGTTGTGAACTTGAAAAGATCATCGGCCACTTTTAAGATCATGTCACGCTTCATTTCGCAAAAAATAAGGAGATAATTGTCGGGAGAACGTTTCACGTCAGGGAGGCTTCGATGATCCTCAATATTATCCGCCGCAATAGTCTTGCATTTGGGTTGCTCCTGCTCCTTCTCTTTCGAGCCAACATGGCTCAGGCGCAAGCTGATGCCCAATCGGTCGGGGCCATTTTGAGCGAGGAGATTCAGTCGCCGCAGGTGTCGTTATTTCAGCTGCGTCATTATCTCTTGCAGCATGTTGCCAAGCCTCCTGCTCCTGCCTCGGCCCAGCAATGGACTGCGGAATCCAAGCGCTTGCGGACACACCTGTTGAAGGACGTTGTCTTCCATGGCTGGCCGCAGGCTTGGGTCGATGCCCCCCCAAAATTCGAAAACAGGGGAAACATCGAAACCGGAAAAGGGTACCGGATGCGCAAGCTTCGTTATGAAATTGTGCCTGGCTTTCAATCCACTGCCATCTTGTACGAGCCGGAGAATCTTGCGGGCAAGGTCCCGGCAATCCTGAACGTCAATGGACACGTGGGCGCGCCCGGGAAATCAGTCGAGTACAAGCAGAAACGCTGCATTAATTTTGCCAAGAGGGGCATCATCGCTTTAAACCTGGAATGGTTGGCCTTTGGAGAGTTAGCCCACAAGGAAAACCAGCATTGGTTCGGGGCTCATTTGGACTTGGTGGGCACCAACGAATTGGGGTTGTTCGTGCTGGCCATGCGCAAAGGACTTGATTATCTCTACAATCATCCCAGCGTCGATCACAGTCGATTGGGTGTAACGGGCCTGTCAGGTGGAGGATGGCAGACCATTGTGTTGAGTGCATTAGACGAAAGGGTGGCGGTTTCCATTCCTGTAGCAGGGTTCTCCTCCTTGGTACCTAGAATTGAGGCTCGATGGTTTGGCGATTTGGGGGATTTGGAGCAGTCCGCCACAGACTTCCTAGACGGACAGGATTTCACCCATCTGGCAGCCATGTTGGCACCCCGGCCCGCTTTGTTGATTTACAATGCCGAAGATGATTGTTGTTTCCGTGCCCCTTTGGTGAAGCCGTTGATCTTCGATGCCATCAGGCCAATTTACCGGTTGTATGGCAAAGAGGAAGCCTTGGGCTGGTACGAAAACCGCGACCCCGGCACTCATAATTACCAGTTGGACAACCGTCTTGAGGCCTATCGGTTCTTCAGCAAGAACTTCAATTTGCCGGTGATTGAAAATGAGATTCCATCAGATTCGGAAATCAAGAGCTACGATGAACTTCTCGTGGGGTTGCCCAAAGACAATCTGACCATCCTGGGACTGGCCCGCAAACTGGCCAGTAACATCACTCGCCCGCCGATCCCCGCCGATGCGGCCGCCCGAGCAGCATGGGTAGTGGAGGAGAGGGCAAAACTCCGGCAATTGGTGCGCTACAAACCGGTCAAGATGGAGCGTACGTGGGCTGTTGCCAATACCAAGAACAAGGGATTAGAGTCGATGTCATACTTGTTCGAGATGGACAATGGATTGAGTGCCAACGCAGTCTGGTTCAAGGCGATCGCGGCACTCGACCATGCCCCGGTCACGCTCGTCGTGAATGATAAGGGCAAAAAAACCGCGGGGGACGCAGTGGCAAACCGGGTCGACCGGGGAGAACAGGTCCTGGCCATTGATTTTGTTTTTTCCGGGGATGCCTGGCGGGAAGTCAACTCCGATGAATTCCAGCAAATCCTGCACGGCACGGGTGACCGTTCCCTCGGGCTGGAAGCAGCACAACTGATCGAAATTGCTCGATGGATAAAGGGTCGATCCAATACCCCGCAGTTACGAGTCGAATGCAGCGGAATACGGAATCAGGTGGCCACCGTAATCGCGTCAGCATTGGAACCCGGGTTGTTCTCTGAAATCATCATCCGCGAGGGAATGGCGAGTCTCGGCTATCTTCTTGACAAACCTGTGGAATACCGTGAGGCAGCAGAACTGTTTTGTCTGGATCTCTATAAGGAGTTTGATTTGGATCGTCTGGAGGCTGTGGCAGGGCCAGTGAGATTTCTTCACGGGCCGTATTTGTCCGCGGTTCCCGCGCGACAGTAAGCGGCGCGCTCTGATTCAACTGAAGCAGTTCTCAGGCTGTAACTGTCAAGCTGGGAGATTCCTAATCGACGATGCAATCGCTGTAGTGCCGCCACACAAAGCCTGCTGTTGCCATGGGTAGGGCGACGGCCGCAGACATCGTTGAAATCTCGAAGTCTGCGCCACCCTGATTCTCTCGATAAGGGACCCCCCCCACAGCCTACGGCTACCGCCCATCGAGGGGGGATTTTCAGAGTCGGAAATGAACTCAGTGATTGACCTCAAAGCACGACGCAAGCGAGCCAGGCGGAAAGCATCAGATCCACCAAAGGGGAACTCAAAAGGCGATCAGCAAAGCGAAATCGAGCAGCAAGATGATATCCGCGAGCATGAACCACACAATGAGGACGATCTTGAGATTGAATCTGGAGAAACCAGTCAGACAACAGAGACTTTCCAAGAGCACCTGCCTTAAAGCCCAATCGGGAAAATGAATGAAGCCATCTTAACATGTCGTTCCGGCAAACGGAAAGTCGGAATCGAAGAGATATCAATCCACAATACAACTCGTGCTATTGGCCGGCCATCCTGGCCAGAGCGGTGATTCATTTGATGATGGGAAGAAGACCGCAGTTGCCGGGGACGCGTTTCAGGTTCGGGTGTGAAGGAATAAGCGCTGAAGAGGCGTTTCCAGCTGGGACGGGTCAAATCCGAATGGGCCGGGTTTCGTCTTGAACACGACTCGGGTGTTTTGATCGATTAGATAGATCCGATCCGGCCATCCCGTGTAGGCACGCTCGGTCGAGTTATCCATATTGTCGATCACCGCCGGAATCTTGATTCCTAGTTTTCTGACGCAACTGGAGGCGACTTCGGTTCGCTCAACCAAACTCAGCGGGTTTCGAAAGATTACCTTGTCGCGAAGATTACTTGCCATTTGCCAGAGGTCGCTGGAGTGTGCCTCCTGGATGTAGACGACATAAAAAGCGACTCTGTCTTTGTACTGTTCATACATCTTGTTAAGAGCGGGAACCTCCCGCCGAAAAGGTGGTCAAGTGTAACTCCCGAAGATGAGGACCACGGGGCGATCCCCACGGAAGCTGGACAATTGCACCCAGGTGGAATCGTCGTATCGTTTCAAGCGAAAATCAGGCGCCGGATCGCCCACTTTCAAGTCTCCAGCTCGAGCGATGTTCCAGAGTGACTCAAACGGGAAGACCATCATCGATATCATGGGGATCCTGGACATAACGGCGGCAAACTGCAGCGGAGGCTTTTTCATAGCCACAAAGAGGGCGCACGACAAAACTACGTAGACTAGGGCTACGGCTCCCCCAATTCTCCACCACCTGCGCCATTGCTTGCCATTCCCCTTGATTGGAAACACTCTAAATAGAAACCTTTCCGTTGACGTCCAACCTCAAATTCTTAATATTCTGTGAACGCAGCCCTGATATGGGTTCCCAGATACCAGCTTGCATCAGGGATGACTGACGGCACATGCAGCGGCCCCGCGAATCCAGCGTAGAAGAAGAATTTGAGCCCGAATTGCAGGACTTGGGCCAGGCCGCTCTCCACAATGCGACCGAAACTGGGCGAGGCCAGATCGGTCCCCAGACGATTGCCGCTGACGTCTACAACTTACAATGTTATCAAGAGCCCCATCGAAGCTCAAATCCAAAGAGAATACCACGACCCCCGAGCCAGGGGGATGGGAGTGAGCAGGCTCTCCGAGCTGGATGTCAAATACGGTCTTCATGGGCGCCGCGAGGGCGCGGCGTCTCTATCCTACCGGCGTCGGGACGCCCTCGTCCTGTTCTCCAGAATTTTCATGTTACGTGCTGCCCCCGGAAGCAGCGGGCTCCCCATCCTCAGCGTAAAATGATTTGAGAAAAGCAGTCGGTATGGTGATAATACGAATTGATTTCAAGTTTGAGATTATATTTGCCTTGCGGGGAGAACCGGCATGAAAGAGAAAAGTATTGAGTTGCTAAACAAGGCAGTTCGGGATGAGATCCTGGCGGTACACCAGTACATGTATTTCCATTTCCGCTGTGACGATCAAGGCTACGATCCTTTGTCGGCCTTATTCCGGCAAACAGCCATTCAGGAAATGACCCATGTTGAACGCTTAGCTGAGCGGATTCTGTTTCTGAAAGGCGAGGTGGAAATGATTCCCGGGGGTGTCGTGGCCAAGATTCACAGTGCCCGAGAGATGTTGGCTGCAGCCAAGAAGATGGAGGAAGAAAGTGCCCGGCAATACAACCTCTGGGCTAATGAATGTGCGGCCAATGCCGACTCAGCCACCAAGAAGCTCTTTGAGTCCCTGGTCGAAGAGGAAGAGGTACACTTTGACCAGTTTGAGACTCAGGAAGATCATATCCGGCAATTCGGGGAGCAGTTCTTGGCTCTCCAATCGATTGAACGGAGCAAAAAGGTAATAGCTGCCTCGCCGCCGACTGAATAATAAGGCCTTACTGTTCTGAGTTCCTCATTTGATCAGTGCCGTTTCGTCCTCAGGCGCTCCAGGAGATCTCCGCCACGCGAGCAGGACATACCGGGCATAGAGAGGTTGGCCACCCGGGAGGATTGAGATCAATCCACCAGAATCAAAACCTCGCCGTTAGCCCGATTCGAAGAGCACGCGAGAAACCTGGAGAGATATTATTGTTTCCGTCCGCATTGAGGTAATACCTTTTGTTGAACAGGTTCTCCACGTTGGCTTGAAACCGTATCCGTTCACTCATCGTGAAGAATACCGCACCATCTGCCCGGGTGTATCCCGGCAAAGTGACCGTGTTGTCGATGGCTGCAAACATATCAGTCCGATTAAGGATACCTAGACCCGCTCCCAATTTCCGAAAGATCTGGTAGTTGTTCCATAGAGACAGGGAGTGATGCGGCACCATAGCGACATGCGCACCCGCCTGGCCTGCTGCGGTGGAACTGGTAATGTAGGCATCTTGATAAGCATACCCTCCGGCGATTCTCCAGGCTCGGGTAATGCCTCCATTCACTCCGATTTCGAACCCGTTGGACCGCTGGCTGCCAGTCTGCACAATCCGGGTTGGATCATTAGGATCTGTGGCTCTCGTATTGGTGCGGTCCAGTCGATAGACGGCTGTGGTCAGTGAGAGGTAACGATCAATATCCCACTTGGCTCCAAATTCGTAGTTGCTGAACTTTTCAGGTTTGAGCTGCTGCGTGATGATTGTCAACGAAGAAAATTGGTCTCCGGAACTGGGCAGATATGAAACGCTGTAGCTGCCATAAACGGAGAGCGGGGCAACCGGCTTAAATACGATTCCGGCGCGGGGGGAAAGCAGACGGTCTATACGGCCCAGCTCAGTACTGGTGCGATTGTTGAGATACTGCAGGTCAAAATAGTCGAATCGAAGTCCTGCAGTCACCTGAAGATGGCGGGAAAGCTCGATCTGGTCCTGAACGTAGCTGGCCCCCAGGTTGGTCCTCAGGTGATTGTCCGCATCCGTCACACTCTGGCGAAAGGTCACCGGTATGCTGATGGTCGGGTCGGCATAGGGCGCCAAAATGGATGTCGTGCTGTTGTTGAAAAACCCGGTATTGCGAAAATTATCCGTCAGTTGCCGACCAAATTCCGTGCCGGCAAGAAGCCTGTGCTGAATTCGGCCGGTTAACATGGTATAGGTCAGGTCTGTCTGGTTGAATACATTCAGACGGTCGGTGGCATTGTTGTAGGCTGAGAGCGCAACCTGTGTCTTGTCTTTAGTCACTTCGCCAGGCACGTAGTTCTGGTAGCCTCTATCATAGTCACCCAACATCGTCCGGTTATGAATTTCCAGGCGACCGGCTTGGTGCTCGATAGCAGCCGATCCAAGATTCACCTTGGCCCTCACGTGGCTATCGTCAGGATTGCCGAAGAAGGTTGAAATAGGAGTATCGGCCGGCCTTCCCTGAAATGACGGAATACCACGATCGGCAACACGATGGTCACGGAAATATTCATAGCCGAATGTGATTTTCGTTTCTTGGCTAGGCATCACTGTTAGAGTGGGGTTAATGCCATAACGCTGCAGATTGACGTAATCTCTGAAGCTGTCCGAGTCTTCGTACATCCCATTAAACCGTAAGGCCACTTTCTCATTCACCGGCTGGTCAAAATCCATTGCCACTCGTTTGTTGCCGTAGGTCCCCCCTTGCAATGCTATTTCGTGTAAGGGTGTGAAGATGGCTTCCTTGGTCACCCGGTTGATCACGCCTCCCCCACCGCCACGTCCGAATATCATCGCATTGGGGCCTTTCAGGGCCTCCACGCGATCCAGATTGTAGAAATCCCGATAATATTGGACATCATCCCGAACGCCATTAACGAAGAAGTCTGCCGACGAGCTGTTCCCCCGAATCACGACTTGGTCACGATTGTTCTCTCCCTGGTGAACTGTAATTCCAGGCACGTAGCGAAGGATGTCGCCGATGCTGGTCATCTGTTGGTCCTTAATCAGGTCTTGCGTCACAACGGTAATCGACTGAGGGATGTCGCGCAGGGGTGTCATGGCCTTTGTACCGCTGCTGATGGCTGTGACTTGATAGCCTGATTCGCTCACCGTCACCGTGTCGAGGTGTGGGGAAATCTGCAACACAATTTCTGGTACGTTAAGGCCGGACTGACCAAGATTCAACGACTGCGAAACCCTCTTAAACCCGTCAGCAGCGACATTGAGAGTGTAACCGCCGGGTTCCAACGATAGAAGAAACTCACCCTCTTGGTTGGATACGGTTGAAAACACGGAGGCTTGACCATTGGGTACTGCTGTAATTTGTGCGCCTTCGATGGGGGCCCGGGTACAATCAACAACTCGTCCTTGCAGCAAGGTATGTGGAATTTCGCCAAATGCTTGGTATGACATCGCTCCGAACATCCAAAAGCTGCCAGACATGAAGAAGACCCCGCAGGCTGATAGCGTGCAGGAATGACATCGACTCATACACCCTCCTGAACAATTGGATGAAAGGGCACAGGTGAAGACCTGCACCCCCGTTACAGTGTTCAGGGGACGGTTCCCCTAAGAGCATCTTCAGACTTTGCTCGATGGAAGCACGAGAACGGCGGGCATAAATCAATTTCAGACCTCGGCGTTGGGCACGACGACGAACCGCCCGAACCACGTCATGAGCGACTGCATCGGTAAGCAGGATAACGGCTTCTACCTCTCGGGGAATGGGAGCAGTCAGGTGACGAGCCTTGAGCCCATCCCAGTGGATGACCCGCGAAATGCCGAGCTTTTTCAGTTGAGCTGGCAAGGTCCTTAGAGAATAACTGCCCACAATCAGCGTCACCATCGTCGGAATGGCTAGGTCACAGGAGATCTTTATTGAAAACGGTTTTCAACAACGAGTGCGATAATAAAGGCAGTAGAAATAGCAGTCAACAATAAAATGAAAATGGATTTCATTTTCATAATAGGATGATCGACTCTTTTGACCGAATTTCGAATTAGGAGTTTAAAGTCGGTTGTCGACCCGAAAAGCGCAATTGAAGGCTAATGCTGACGTACCAATTGGAATCGCCGCATGGTGGGAATGACACTACCCTGAATCCTAACTCATTCTGAGCTGGCCTTTGTTCCGAGCAGGGCTTTCATTTCAGCGAGCCGTTTCTGGACTTCCGGATCCTCCGGCCTGAGGGCATTAGCCTTCTGAAGGAAACCTAGAGACTCCCGGTACTCGTTTCTGGACCATCGCTGCTGAGCCAATAGCATCGAGACTTGGAAGAGCAAGGTGGCTGTGTCTGCGTCCTGAGGATTAAGCTCGTAGGCGTGCGCCAAGGCTTTGTAGGCGGCCTCATCCTCCTTAAGCGTGAAGAGAGTTGCTCCCAGCAGGGCATTTGAGGCAAAGAAATCCGGTCGCAGGTCTACTGCTTTTGCAAGCCATCGTTGGGCCTCGACATACTGCTTGAGACGAAAATAGGAGAGCCCCAGATTGTAACTGGTCTCAAACGAATCCGGATCAAGCAACGCTGCCTTTTCAAAAGGCTCCAGAGATTCCTGAAAATAACCTTGTTCCCCGTAGATCATTCCCAGGGTCGTCAGCTTGTCAGGATCGCCAGGATCAAAGAGCGCACGACACACTGCGCGAGCTTCTTCTAGCGGTTGTTTTGTTAGTTCCTGAACGCAATCCACCGCTTGGCGGGCGGCATCGTTGTAATGCTGCCTGCGCTCAGAGGAGACGGTAAATTGCTGTTCCGCTTCGGCCCGTCGTCCCGCTCTTAAGTACACGCGCGCTAGATGTTCCGGGGGCCGGAAGTCCCGGGGGTTCGACTCGGACGCCTTTTTCAACCAGGTCTCGGCCTCTGCCAACTGTCCTTCTTTGAGATAGGCGGAACCCAAATAGTAAGAGGTGTCGGGAAAGGGGGGATCGGCTGCGATTTTTTTCAGTTGATTGATCGCTCCTTCCAGCTTGTCTTCCTGCAGATCCAGACGTGCCAGATAATAGACAACTGCGGAGTCGTTGTGCGTCTCCCGACTCAACCGCTCGAACTCCCGCCGGGATTCCGGCCATTGCTGCAATGCAAAATAGCTCACTCCCAATTGATAACGAACGCGAGTCAAGCCGGGATCTAGATCCAACGCCTTTTGAAATTCCTCCACTGCCTGTTGAAACTTTCTGTTCTGAACAAACTCGTAGCCCTTTCCAACATGCGATTGGACCGCAGACGTCAATGCAGGTGAATCTTCGTTCGCACGTATAGTAGTTGGAGACCCCGAACAAGGAGCCAGACTAATTGTCAGAACTATCGCCGTAAATCGGATGAGCGTGCAAATCGTTTGTTCAAATGTCTTCGCCGTTCTCATGGCCAACTTATTGTCTGACTCCGTATACTTGTGTCTCCTCCTGTTTTTCTCACAACTATTTGATCGTTTCAATACTTTTCGAGATTCCTGCGAACCTGATTCTGTTAAAGGTGAAGTCACCCGATTGGTAGCCATGATTGCCTCAGGTTCGGTGGCAATCGTGGGCTTCTTCGTCCCTGAATTGAACCTGTCTTTAAGGATTGGATATTCGTGAGGTGGCATGGATCCTTTGGGGTGCTCCGGCTGAGCAGGAGATGGGTCCCATGCTGTGCCGCAGAGCGGCCAGGTGATTTTAGACCGGCCTTTTAAGCCCGGTGGCCCCGACCCGAATATTCCCGCTCGTTGCGTCGCGACGGTTGATCCAACCTTTTATTCAATCGTCGCTCCGCGACGTGCTGGTATTATGACACGCGATGCCGGCCTTGAAAGGACGGCCTAAACTCAGGCAGCCGCGATGCGGCCGCAAAAACTTCCGCATGGAACGGTAGTCCCATGCGCGGCGTCACGGGCTTTGACTGATACTCGTTTCCGGGAACATCCATGCAAGGCAGTGCCGCACGTGCATCGCTGGTCCTCTTTTCCACCGCAGTCCAAGATGGGTCTTCTTGATTTCAAAGATGGACTGGGATAGTCTCGACCTCTCGAGGTAAAGAGTATGAGGAAGTCGCTGAAATTCTGGGTTCGCTTCGCATCCGGACTCCTGGTTGGGATTTATATCCAGGTTTATCCTCTAGCCGCCCTCCAGGCGGAAGTCCAGCAACTCTTTGAAGAAGCTCAGAAGGCGCGGGTACGGGGAGATTTGACGCAAGCCGAGCAAAAATACCTGGAGGTGATTCATCAGGCGCCGCAAATGCCCAATGCGTATCACAATCTGGGGATCGTTTACTTCATGCAGCGCAAATACCCCGAAACGGTGGTTGCCCTGAAAAAGGCATTGAAGCTTGACCCAAACTTGTCGGGAGCCCAAGTGATGCTGGGTCTTGCCTATTATCAGCTTTATGAATTGGACAAGGCGATTGTCGCTTTTAATGCCGCTTTAAAATTGACGCCGACCGACACGGATGCTCTTCTCTATTTAGGAAAAGCACAACTCCAGAAACGAGACTATCGAGCCGCACAAAGTACTCTGGAGAAATTGGTCGAGCTAAGCCCTCGGGACCCCGAAACACTCTACGATCTGAGTCTGGCTCATATGAAGCTCATATT
>DATKMG010000240.1:0-2783 GCA_035541995.1 Terriglobia bacterium | reverse complement strand
AGCTAAATGATCTGACCGGCGCAAATCTTGATTTCAACAGGAGGTCGTTGCCATGAGGAAAGGATCTTTCTTGCTATGTCTGTCGATTCCAGTTTTTGTTCTTGGTTTCTGGCTGGGGAGGCTAACTACAGGAGATGCCGACATGAAGAACCGGGTTTTCGAATTGCGCGTCTATACGGCAAACGAAGGGAAACTGGAGGCTTTACTGGCCCGCTTTCGAGACCACACTACACGGATTTTCGAAAAACACGGGATGACTAACATTGGCTATTGGACTGCCACAGATGCACCGCGCTCCCAGAACACGCTGATCTACCTTCTGGCCCATCCAAGTCGGGAAGAGGCGGATAAAGCTTGGGCAGCCTTCCGGGATGATCCCGAATGGAAAAAGGTCAAGGAAGAATCAGAAGTAAATGGCGTTTTGGCGGGAAAGGTTGAGTCCACGTTCCTGACAGCCACTGACTTCTCAAAGTTGAAGTAGCTTGTTAGTAAACCTTGAAGGTCAAAAAGCACTGGTAGGGAAGAAAGTGGTGTTCCTGCGCCAGGACAAAACCAGATCTTTTCATCTGCTGGATTAGGTCTTCAGGTGCAATTTTCATGTCAAGTGATGAAAATGCTGGAAGGCCGAGTCCCACGAAGCTGAAGTGGCAAGCAGAGACAAATTGGCTTCACGGGGCCAGGCCTTCCGCGGCTCGCAAGGCCAGGAGAGTCATGCCAGATTACCTCGGACACTGACCCATTGAGGTTAGGCCGTCAGTTTCCAGGGTGCCCGGTATTCGCGCATCACATAACCCTGGGCTTCCTCATCACCAAGGACCTTCTCATTTTCTACATCCCAATGTATCGTCCTACCTAACCGCTGCGCCAGGTTGCCGAGATGGCAAGCGATCATGGAATTGTGCCCAATTTCGACATCTGAATTGGGCCGTTTCCTCGTCTTCATGCACTCGATGAAGTTTTCTACATGGGTGAGATGATAATCTGGATTTGCTACGTTGCGGCGCGGTACACCCGGTGCCTTATAGATCCGGTTTGGCTTATCGATTCGATCCGTTTCGGGATATACCTCCCAGCCGGCGCGGTCGACGACCAGCACACCAAGTTCGCCGTGGAACTGGACCCCATGTTCCCGAGCCTCTGGCCCACGACCAACACCCAGGGCATGCTCCCATATCATGCTGAAGCTCGGATAAGCCCACATGACCTGTTGAGTGTCTGGAGTCTGCATGGCATCATCCGGATATCCGAACTTTCCACCAATGGAGAGGGCCGAACTCGGCGCCTTCACCCCCATAGCCCAATTAGCAATATCAATCATATGGGCACCCCAGTCGGTCATGAGTCCGCCTGAATAATCCCAGTACCATCGGAATGTGAAGTGAAAGCGGTTTTTATTAAAAGGGCGCTTAGGAGCAGGCCCCAGCCACATGTCATAATCGACGCCGGGAGGCGGGTCACTATCGGGGAGAACCGGTGTCTTGCCCTTCCAATCTAGATATGCCCAGGATCTCACCAGGCGAATTTTGCCAAGCTGTCCGCCTTTGACGTATTCGACGGCTTCGCTATAGTGAGGAGAACTGCGCTGCTGTGTGCCCATTTGAACCACACGATTATATTTCCGCGCGGCTTCTACCATAATCCGACCCTCTCCAATAGAGACAGAGAGAGGTTTCTCTACGTAGACATCCTTGCCGGCTTTGCAGGCCTCGACGGTCGGCAAGGCGTGCCAGTGGTCGGGCGTGCCGACTATCACTGCATCAAGATCCTTCATTTCCACTACCCTGCGGAAGTCACGAGTGCTGAAGGATGGGGCCTTTTGGTCCGACTTTTCAATGACTTTGATGGCTTCTTTTACTTGCGCATCGTCCACGTCGCACAAACCGACACACTGTGCGTTCTTAGTCCTCAAAAAGTCTCGCAAATCGCCTCGTCCCATCCCTCCACAACCGATCAGCGCGATGTGAATCCGGTCGTTGGCCCCCATAATGCTCGAGGCAGAAGCAGCGCTCTGCGCGATTACCGGCCTAGCCATAAATGCAGAGCCGGTTACAGCACCTAATCCCATAGAATCTTGGAGGAATTCCCTTCGGCTTTTTGATTTCATTGATCTCTCTCCTGAAATAGTTAGGATCGTATGGAGTTCCAAGAGTGGACAGCTGGCCAGCAATAATGCAGCAAGAATGATGGTCTTGAAGAAAGGGGGAGAATTTCAAATTCGGTGCGATTCACGCCTCTGGCATCCATCCACACAATCTAGGATAGGATATCCATTTTTGTCGTTTACCGCAAGTTATGCTGAATCGTTTCAGCTCGTTCTGAGCTTCACTAATAAACAGCAGGCGCGGTGCCAGCGAGCGTGTCGTGAGTGGTCGTCTGTTTAGAGAGAACATATCGAAAGTTCAATTGCCAGCGAATGAGGAAGGCGATGCCCTCCAAAAGTATTCCTCAGGCGACGCCGGCCCAAATAATCTTATCTCGAAACTCTCGAAAAAGGCATCAGAATCAGGCATTGGAAATTGTGGGGCTTGTCAATCGGCGAGGGTGGACTTAAGATGGCAGTGGATTTCAGGGCAGAAAGGACCATGATGGCGATCAAAGATCTGGCTCTAATGATTCAGGCCTTGGACCAACCGGGTGTACTTTTTCAGCTAACGAGAGTTATAGCGAGCCACCAGGCCAATATTTCCTACATAGACATTGTCGGAAAAAGTCAGGACCTGGCGAGTATCTATCTCGAGCTGCAAGAAGTGACTGACCTTGAACTACTCATGTCCGAACTCCAA
>DATKMG010000239.1:0-16178 GCA_035541995.1 Terriglobia bacterium | reverse complement strand
AGTTGGAGGAGATAATGGTAAACAGTTTCGACACAGTGGCATCTTACGCGGATCGGCACAATGTTAACATGCGGATTGCTGCTTATATGCTGGCGATCGATCGTGTAGCCTTTACCACAAGAGAACGGGGTATATACGCCTGATGTTAGACCTGGGTTTTATTCGAGAAAATTTAGATCTTGTGCGTGAGAAGATGCGACAACGGGGCGCAACCGTTGACCTAGAAGGATTTGAAAAACTGGATGTTGAACGCCGAAGATTGATCGTTGAAACAGAGAAGCTCAAGCACTTGCGCAATATGACGAACGATGAAATCACAATTCTGAAGAAACAAAAGCAGGATGCCAGCCTGAAGATCGCGGAGATGAAAGAAGTTTCCTCTAAGATCAAGGGATTGGACGAAAAGTTGAAAGATTGTGACGAGAAACTCCGACTCATTCAGCTCACCATCCCTAACATCCCGAATTCTAGCGTGGCCACTGGCAGCGACGCATCTGCGAACCCCGTGATCAGGGTGGTTGGCGAGAAGCCTACCTTCGAATTTGAACCCAAAGCCCACTGGGACCTGGGACCTAAACTGGGCTTGTTGGATTTCGACCGTGCTGCCAAACTGGCTGGCGCTCGCTTCGCCCTTTATACCGGCCTAGGTGCCCGCTTGGAGCGGGCTCTCATTAATTTCATGCTCGATATTCAGACCAGAGAACATGGCTATACAGAGGTATTGCCACCCTTCATGGTCAACTCTACTAGTTTGATGGGAACTGGACAGTTGCCAAAATTTGCAGAGGATCTCTTCAAAATAGAGGGTACGGATTACTGGCTGATCCCAACAGCCGAAGTGCCGGTGACCAATATCTATGCCGGGGAAATTCTGGAGGGAGACCGGCTGCCCATTTACCTGACAGCCTATACTCCTTGCTTCCGCAGTGAAGCCGGGAGTTATGGAAAAGATACTCGTGGCTTGATCCGGCAGCACCAATTCAACAAGGTGGAAGTCGTCAAATTGACTCGGCCGGAGGACTCATATACGGAATTGGAGTCGTTGACTGAAAACGCAGAGGAGATCCTGAAGCGCCTAGGACTCCACTATCGCGTGGTTTCCCTGTGTACCGGAGACCTGGGGTTTGCATCCGCCAAGACATATGATTTAGAGGTGTGGTTACCGGCTCAGAATGCCTACCGGGAGATCTCTTCTTGCAGTAATTGCGAGGACTTCCAGGCCAGGCGGTCCAATATCCGGTTTCGGCGAGGTCCAAATTCGAAATTGGAGTTTGTCCACACACTCAACGGCTCGGGTTTAGCAGTGGGTCGTACCTGGGTCGCCATCATTGAGAACTACCAGCAAGCCGATGGGGGAGTCTTAATCCCGTCAGCACTCCGGCCATATCTGGACGGCGTAGGAAAGATCCCGGCCCGATAGTCCGCTATGACCCCAGCGATGATCTCAGTCTCAGAGCACATATTCGCTGAAATGCCCCATGACCTTTTCAGGTCGCCACGGTCGATGAAAAAGGCATTGGTAGCCACGACTGATTCGTTCCTCGAATCAATCGTGGGCATTTCAATGGGGTCAAAAGACCCACGGTCACTGCTCAAAGCGCAGTAACCGTGGCTACCCAAGCGTCCATTTTCAAGAGAGGCTCCTTACCAGTTGCTCAATTCTGGACTGTAACGTTGGTGACAGGGGATAAGTACTCCGGAACTGGCCTTCTAATGCAGACACGTCAATTGGCTTTTCGGTAGGGAGATTGAGGAAGAACTGCATGTACTTCCCTTGCAGCGAAGGATAGCGATTCTTTAGGTATAGGAGATCGGCAAAGAATACTGCATTCTCGCAAGCCCTGTTGATTTCAACCTCCGGGGTGGATTGTACTGACTCAACTGCTTGGTCGGTCAATCGGTGTGTCGTCTCATGAAGAATTACGAAAAGCGTCTTCTCCTGCTGGTCTTGCGTTTCGGGCAGGGGTGCCACCACATTGAAGATCACCCGTTGATCCTCGTTGACGGGTATACCCCTGCCGTTGTTTCTTAATACCTCTGATAAATAAATATTGAAAACATTGACGCCCGAGCGTGCAGCCCAAGGCCTCACCATATCGAGCCCGCGAGATTTCCATACGAGCATAAACTTTTCAAACTTACTGTCTTCCAGCTCTGTTCGGGCTTCTCGGTAGACCTTGTAGAAATTGCCATACTCATCCTCAAGGCATTCAGCAAAAAGTTTGACAAACTGGCGCTCGGCAGGATCGGGAAACCTTTTTTGAAAAAGTGGGACCAGTCGTCGCGTATTGCCGAACATGAGGCCAAGTTGAGAATCGCGCATCCGCCTTTCCTCCAGTGTTTCTTTGTTTCCCACCCCTTCTTCAGGTGGAAGTTGGATATCCACTTTGAGCAAGGCTTGTTTGAACGAGGAAAAATCATCGGCCATGAATAGAGCCAGGTTCAAGAAACGCAATCTCGAATGCTGTTGATAAACAGCCTCCATGGACTTGCGATATTGGTCCAATTTGGTCAACCCGATCTCCAAGTCCTTTTTGGCCTGTTGGATTTCAGCCACATACTGTTCTGAGTAAAGATTGGAGGGATCGCCTGGAACAACAAAATGTGCCAGCACGTGGTAAACAATGTCGACATCGACACTCATTTGGACCTTGATCTCTTCGGGATTGAAAGTCCTCGTCGACATCTGCACCGCCTTCGAAGGACTGTCCACCAGGAGCAGAATGAAGAGAAGTAACGAGGCCGAAGGCTTCTTGATCATCGCATTAAATCTGATTCATTCGACACGAACACTGATAGCTTCCGAGAATTCACTTTGGTTCTTATGGGTGTCAACGGCTCTAACCCGATAATAATAAAGTTTACCTATTTCGACCTTGCGATCAATGAATGACGACGCCCCTTCCAATTGGTCGGTGAGTTTTTCGTAGGTTTTTCCATCGGGACTTCGGTAGATATCGTACCCGGCCAAGTCAGGTTCTGAATTCGGGACCCATACCAGGCTGACATATTCTCCGTTGCTGAAGCCAGTAATCTCCAACGGGGATTTTGGGGGATAGACGTCGGTGTTAAGCGCCCTCAGGGTTGTCGAATCGGAGCTCTCGACAAACCCTTCGCCCTGAGCGATTGCAGAACGGACCCTGTATAGATAGGTCTTGTCGAGCACTGCGGTGCTGTCTCTGTAAGTGGTTTCGGAAATCGGTGTCTTGGTCAAGAGATCGAAAACGGGCTGAGTAGCGGTATCACTCCGATACACATTGAATCGGACTATGCCGCTTACCGCAGAGTGGTCAATCCGCTGTACTGGTGGTTCCCAATTCAATTCGATGAATCCTTCACTGTAAGAAGGCGAGAGGTTGGAAGGGGGTTCAGGAACCAAAACCAATTGAAGGGAGCTGAGATTTGAATCTCCGGCATGCTGTCTTTTGCGATTGAACGCCTGAACCATATAGCCCAATTCCTTGTGGAAGACTTCATCGCCCTGTCCGGTAAGCGGGTCAGTAAAGACGATTTTCCCATTTTTAAAATATGTCTCGAAAGACCATTTTGAAATCTTGGCCAGCAGGGTCGCATCTTGGCTGAACAGTTCCGGACCGAACGGAGTCGAATCCGGGGTCCGGATCACGCGAAAGACCTCGATTGACTCCAGTGTGGTGGCCTCAGACCCGTCTGTATTGAGTTTGGGGATCGACCAACTGAGGATGACTTCTCTGCCCAGCTGTGTTGTCGTGAGATCCGCGACCGGAGCTGGAATTTGAACGAGCGGTGGCAAGGGGTCACCGACCTTCCCGCAGTCTGAAAGCAAAAACCAAGCTAGCAGCGCCGCAGGTGTTAAAATTCGCTTCATCCTAGAGAAGTCGCAGCCAGGGTGCCTGGTTTGGATGCACTGTCTCTTAGGCACTTTGGAGACTCCAGGACCCACGGTGGGTAGGACCAGACGTCCATATTGCGGGATTCACGTTAGAGGATATAACGGCTGAGATCTTGGTTCTGGACGATAGACTCCAGCATTTTCTGCACGTAAGCCGCATCGATGAAGACTTCTTTGTCAGTCAGATCCGGACCTTCAAAGGACACTTCGTCAAGCAACCTCTCCATGATTGTATGCAATCGCCGAGCCCCGATATTCTCAGTCCTCTCATTGACCAGGGCGGCGAATTTTGCAATCTCCTGGATTCCGTCAGCAGGAAAATCCAGTTTAATCCCCTCGGTTTCCAGGAGGCTCGTATACTGCTTGACCAAGGCATTTTGGGGTTCAGTCAGGATCCTCACGAAATCGTCCACGGTCAAGGATTCCAATTCTACCCGAATCGGGAAACGACCTTGCAGTTCCGGGATCAGGTCCGATGGCTTGCTGACGTGAAAGGCCCCAGCAGCTATAAACAATATATGTTCAGTCCGAACCATTCCGTAGCGCGTATTTACCGTCGTCCCTTCTACAATGGGAAGAATATCCCGTTGGACTCCCTCCCGACTCACATCCGGCCCATGCCCGGTTTCTCGTCCGGCAATCTTGTCAACCTCATCAAGGAATATAATCCCATTTTGTTCGACACGCTCCAGAGCGATCCGCGTAACCTGGTCCATGTCAATCAACTTTTGCTCTTCTTCCTGGACCAGGTAATCGACAGCCTCCGAGATCTTCATTTTGCGTTTCTTGGTTTTTTGACCGAACAGTCCGGGGAGGATATCCTTCACATTGATATCCATCTCCTCAACGCCACTACTGGTCACAATCTCGAAAGCCGGAAAACTCCGTTCCCGCACATCCACTTCGACCACGCGGTCATCCAGCTTGCCTTCTCTCAACTGTGTTCGAAGCTTTTCTCGGGTATTCTGGTATGCCTGCTGAGCTTTAGCGAATTCTTCAGAATTCTCGGGAGGCTTGTTCAGGACAGGATTGGGGGGAAGGAGAAGATCCAGGATCCGCTCCTCGGTGTTCTGCTCCGCCTTGTCGGCAATGTCATCCAGCTTCTCCTCGCGGACCATCTCGATTGCAATCTCAACAAGGTCTCGAATCATGGATTCCACGTCCCGTCCCACATATCCGACTTCCGTGAATTTCGACGCTTCGACCTTGAGAAATGGCGAGTTGGTGAGTTTGGAGAGGCGCCGGGCAATCTCGGTCTTCCCAACGCCAGTGGGTCCAATCATGATGATGTTTTTGGGGAGAATTTCCTCCGCCATTTCCGGGGAGAGTTTCTGCCGCCGAATCCGATTCCTCAACGCAATCGCCACCGCCCGTTTGGCGTTCTTCTGGCCCACAATATACTTGTCTAACTCGAGAACAATCTGCTTGGGGGTCAAGTCTTCCAGAGGTTCACCCTCATTTACTGTTCCTGGTAGATAAATCACCATAACTCCTCGATCTGGGCGTTCCCCTTAGACTCGATCCCGCTAGGAGCGGGAACAACGCCTTATCATTAATCTGATTCCTGCCTATTTTCTGGTCAGTTGGGATCGGCCGGAAATCTCCGGGATATCGATCATAGTTCTTCGATGACGATTGCGAGATTGGTAAAGACGCAGATATTTCCCGCAATATTCATTGCTTCCTCAGCAATCTGACGTGCCGTCAGGTCAGTGTGTTTGAGCAAAGCTCTGGCTGCTGCCAGCGCAAAGGGGCCGCCGGAACCAATCGCAGCGATTCCGTCATCGGGTTCAATTAAGTCCCCATTGCCGCTGAGCAGGAAAATTTTCTCCTTGTCGGCTACCAGCAGCAAAGCCTGCAAATGTCGCAAGGCCCTATCGATTCGCCAGTCTTTGGCCAACTCCACGGCGGCCCTGGGCAAATTGCCGTGATACTCCTCTAATTTGGTCTCGAATCGGGAGAAGAGAGCAAAAGCGTCGGCAGTCGAGCCGGCAAATCCAGCCAGAATTTGCCCGTTGAACAGGCGACGAATCTTCTTGGCGCTTTGCTTGATGACAGTCTCTCCGAATGTAACCTGCCCGTCACTAGCAAGTGCCACTTTGCCATCCTTGCGAACACAAATGACTGTTGTACTCTTTATCACAGCCTTACAAATGCTCCTTGTTCTCGGGGTTCTCTTGGCCAATGGGATACGACGCCAAGGGCTGAGGGGATTGTTCATTTCTTCGCGTACGTTGGTGTAAACAGAGTGTCCGGCAACCCGGAGTCCAGAACTGCCGATTCTATGTAGACTTCCGAGACCTTGAACCCATTTGCGAATCGAACGGTTTTGAAAGGAACCTGGACACCCTGGATGTAATGATAGTTGTAATAGAACTTTTCATCCTCAGTTCCCCACCTATTTCCGATCCCCGGGGTCTGATACTCCAATTTCATGGGAAGATATGTTGTCGCACTGATGAGGATTTTGACTCGGTCATTGTCCTTATCGATCAGCATTAACTCTTCCGCTTCATCCAGTTCCAGGTGACTCTGTCCGACATAACGAAATTTGAGCCCCTGCTCTTTGATTAGAAAGCGGAACACATAGTCCAAGCTGTGCCGCTCATTCTTTGTGTTCCTCTTGATCTCTTCTGGAGATTGCTCTGAGACGTTCTTATACTCAATCTTCCAACCTTTTTCTCCATCAGTGATGATTACTTCTTCTCTCTTCTTGCCGATTTCAGTGCGGATTTTGTCAGGGAACTTGGTGTAAGTTTGAAACACCGTAGTTCCCGAAAGCACATCTTTCCGGAACTCGTAAAAGCGACCATTGGTCGTGAGGTCTTTGGCTTGAAGAAATCTTTCTCCACCCAAAGCCTGAACCGTTTTCTCCAGAATCTCTTTGGCCTTTTTCTCAGATTCCCCCAGGTAGTTGGACTGGGAGATTGCAGATGTCGAGGCAATCACTTCTGCTAAACCGAGCAGGAACAACGTCAGGTGTCTCATCAATGATCTCTTCATACTGAAAAACCAGAACAGATCAGCATTTCAGCCAGCCTTAAAGTGTAGCCAAACCATCCGAATCAGTCAAATCTGAATAACCGAATGAATATCAGAATTCAGTTCTTCTCCCGTTCTATAAGGCAGAAGTTGTAAAATTACCCTCGAGTGCATGGATCTGATCCGGTAAGAACATGATGCTCCTCCCCACCCCGGTATCTCCAATTTGGACACGCGACTGCACATCTCTGCCAGCATCACGCTAAGGGAAGCGAACCACCCTGTCCGCGCCTCGACCCCCAATGATAACCTGCAGGCAGGTACAGATGCCGTCCATTACAGTGCAAACTTGCGGAAAACGCTGGAGCGTAGCGCTCCATGTCTTTGACTTCTTGTCTTCCAGGCCTTCTGACCTCGATCTCTTCGAAAAGAATTTGATCCAGTAGTGAGGACCCCACTATAATCGAGTCACTTCAGATCCAGATGATGTGGGGTTGGTGGCGTGGAGCAGCATGACATTTCAAGACGGTGAACGTTTCGGCGACGGCGGTCGCCCCGAGCCGTGGGCTTTTTGCTGGTTTCACAAGCCGACGTTTCCCGCAAAAAGCACAGTCGGCGTGACAACCCAATCTCACGTCTTCCTTAAGGAGAGGAATCCCTTTTATGAGCCCTCGTCTTGAAGCGACAATGACCTCGTTGGCTGTAATCGCTTGTCTGGCATGCCTTATTGCATCTCAGGGACAGGCCCAAGAAGCCAATTATGACGAGGCCAGAGTGCCCCCCTACACTCTGCCCGATCCACTGGTGCTGGAAGACGGTACACACGTTACCGATTCCGCCGTTTGGAAGAACCGCCGTCGACCGCAAATCCTGCGTCTTTTTGAATCCCAGGTCTATGGAAAGTTGCCTGGCAAACCGAAACAAATGAGCTACCAGATAATGGAAGTCGATCCCAAAGCGTTGGGGGGGACGGCTACTCGGAAACAAGTGACAGTTCGATTCACCGGTGACGCAGCGGGGCCGAAAATGGATATCCTGATCTACCTTCCTAACAAGGCTCGCACACCCGTTCCCGTCTTTCTGGGGTTGAATTTCTATGGCAATCAGTCCGTTCATTCAGATCCTCGAATCTCCATTAGCCAGGCCTGGATGCGGGAGAACAAGGAGTTTGGGATCGTTCAGAACCGTGCAACAGAAGCAACTCGAGGAGTCCAGAGCGGACAATGGCAAGTGGAGATGATTCTCAGGCGGGGCTACGGTTTGGCCACGGTTTATTATGGGGACCTCGATCCGGATTTTGATGATGGCTTCCAAAACGGAGTTCATCCCCTCTATTACAAACCCGGGCAAACAAGGCCGGCGGCTGATGAGTGGGGTTCCATTGGAGCCTGGGCCTGGGGCCTGAGCCGTGCTCTGGACTACTTTGAAACCGACAGGCAAATTGACGTCAGGCGAGTGGCAGTGATGGGCCATTCACGGCTGGGGAAAACCGCCTTATGGGCCGGTGCCCACGATGAACGCTTTGCCCTTGTTATCTCCAACGATTCCGGGTGTGGTGGAGCAGCCTTGAGCCGAAGGAAATTTGGTGAAACGGTCACGGCCATCAACAACGCTTTTCCCCATTGGTTTTGTGGAAATTTCAAGAAATACAATGACCACGAAGAAGACTTGCCCGTCGACCAGCATATGCTGATAGCCCTGATTGCCCCCCGCCCAGCCTATGTGGCCAGTGCCTCGGAGGATCTCTGGGCAGACCCGCGTGGTGAGTTTCTATCCGCCAAGGGCGCGAGCCCGGTGTATCGACTGCTGGGTACCGAGGGGTTACAAGCCGAAGATCTACCTCCGCTGGACACATCAGTTCAGAGCACAATCGGCTACCACATTCGGCGCGGCAAGCACGACGTCACTGAGTTGGATTGGAAATATTATCTGGATTTCGCCGGCCGGCATATGAAGGGTCACCCAACGGCCAAGTGATGACCGTAGGACTGAGTTCACCATTCAAGCCCGGTCTATATGTGGCTCAGGACGAGCCGGTCCCTTGGAGAAATCGAACTTGAGCTTCTCGATGGACGGGATACGCAAATCCCAAGCGAGCCCTAGAGTCTTCAGCAAACGGATGAAACCATAGGATAGGTCCAGTTCCCATGGCCGCAGTCCGTGCCGGGCAGAGGTAGGAAAAGCATGGTGATTATTGTGCCAGCCCTCCCCGTAGCTCAACAGGGCGGCCCACCAACAATTAGTAGAGAGGTCGTCAAGGTCGAAATTCTTGTATCCAAAGGTGTGAGCGGCCGAATTCACGAGAAAAGTGCAGTGGTAGGTCAACACCAGGCGAACGACCATCCCCCAAACCACAAAGGGCCAGCCGCCGATGAGGTAGAGGCCAGCAGCGAGCAGCAGAGAGAGCCAAACGTAGGTATTGCCCAAGAAGCGATAGAAAGGCACTCGGAGTAAGTCTGGCGCATAGCGTTGTTTAAGCTCTTGCCACGACTCCCGATCCGGGGTCCACATCATCCACATAACGTGGCTCCACCAAAAGCCGTCACGCGAGCTGTGGGGATCCTCGGGTTTATCGGCATATTGATGATGCTGCCGGTGGTGGGCCACCCAGTCGATCGGTCCTCCCTCTACGCAAAGGGATCCAAGCAGGGCAAGACCGTATTCGAGGGCTTTGTGGCATTTGAATGACCGATGGGTGAGCAAGCGATGATAGCCCACGCAAATTCCTAGTCCGCCGCAAAGCGCATGCAGCAGGAGGCAGACTGCTATTGCGGGCCAATTTGTCTGCCAGAGCGTGGCGATCATAGCCAAATGAATGGCAACGAGGAATGCAGCCTTGGCAGGGGCAAACTGGTCCCGAACAGGGACAGCAGGTAAAGCGTCGACCAACAATGTATGAACAGCCATCTTCTCTCCTCTATGTCTTGATTTCTATAGCAAAGGGGAAGGCACGAGACCTCTGTGCGATTGATTCCTAGCAAGCCTTGAAGCTAACTGTACTGATTTGGCCTTTAGATACCAATACTTTGGTGTGCAAGAGCCAATGGAGCACCGAAGGAAGCACTCGCCCGTAAGCTCCCTCCAGGTTCGCAGCCCTGATCTCTCAAGACACTCGCGATGTTGCAGCAGGGTATAGAAGGGCGTCAGTTCGCGACGAGCGCTATTCTACCACACCTCCGGTCTTGCATCTCGATAAAGGCTTTTGTTGGCTGCAATTCACGAGTCGGGACTCTTCTGGAAATTCTCCGGGTATTAGAAAGAATTGACTCAACCTGAATTGCAGGACTGCTATATGCATTGGTCCAATAGCTCTGCTCCTCTGACGATCGCGACCCACGTATAAAGCAGAGTGACTGATCCATTTCACCTTACTGGGAGAAGTGCGTGGACAGGGAAATCTCATCAAGCGAACCGATTTTGCCTGCATACACTTGAAAGCAAGCGTCGTCATTCGGAGGGGTGAGCTTAGAGTCCGTTGTCATTTCCCCCGTGCGGGGCAATTGCCCCGGCAATGAAAATTTCTGGACTAGTTTGGTCTCCAGATGCATAATACAAAATCTGTTCTGGCACTCATCAACAAAACCTATGAGTCAATCCCCACTTGGCGAGTGAATTGCTCTGAAGACCCTTGGTGAAATGAAGATAGAAACTGCGGGCTGGTAGCCGAGGCGTTTTATGTATTCAATAAAAGTTACTCTGGTGGCGGGTGTTTTATTTATATCAAGCATATGGCTGATCTTTTCGCAGGAAAGGGTTTCCCTCTCTTCCCCCCCTAATGTCACGGATGTCAACCGTACGTTCAACACTGCGTCGCCGAATCTTGTCGTCAACGTGGATTTAGTGAATGTTCAATTCACTGTCAGGGACGAACGTGGAAAACAGGTCACTCGACTTGAACCATCCAGCCTGCGGCTTTTTGAAGATGAGCACCCGCAGACTATCAGATATTTCTCGCAAGAAACCGATCTTCCCTCAACGGTAGGAATCCTGCTTGATACCAGCAACAGCATTCAGGAGAAATTCAGTTTCGAGCGGGCATCAGCTCTGGAATTCCTCACCAAGGTCATCAGGTGCAAGCATGATGAAGCCTTCTTGATGACGTTTGACTCCGATATTCGCCTGGTTCACGATTTGACGGATGACCCGGCAATTCTGGTTAATGCCCTCAATTTCATTCGCCCCCGGGGTGCAACCAGGTTGTACGATGCTATTGCGCAGGCCTGCACCGAGAAACTGGCGCTGGTCGATGGGAGAAGAGTCCTGCTCGTTATAAGTGATGGGGACGACGATGCCAGCATGCTTAATCTGCGGAAGGTACTGAAGGTGGCTCAAAAAGAGGATGTCATGGTCTATGCAGTCAGTACCAACCCGCATGGGTTGTCTCCCGAGCATTTGTCGGGGCCGGACAAAGTCCTGAGGCGCCTGGCCGAGGAGACCGGGGGACAGGCTTTTTTCCCGACCACGCCCGTGGAATTTGCGCGTTGTTTTGAGCGGATTTCCACCGAAATGCGCAGCCAGTATACTCTCGCCTACAACTCCAGTAATCCCAAGTGCGATGGGACATTCCGGAAAATCAGAATTGAGCCCGCCAATAAGAAATGGGTGGTCAGAACCCGCAAGGGCTACTTTGCTCCGACTCGATAGCCTGCATCAACCTACTCCGGTCTTTTCCTCTACACTCGACGAACCGCAAGACAACTCGGTAAGATTAATGCCTGCGGTCCATGAAATTCGGGCCAAAGCCGCAAGCCGCAGCAGGTCGACATCTGTCAAGGAAAAGAGAAGAGGTGATGAAGCCAGGGAGTTGATTCCTAATAGAAGTGCCGCATGACCTTTTCAAGTGGTCTTGCGAAGCGTGTTTTCATGAGAGCTGGAGGATACAGGCTGGTGAATGGGCCACTCGGCTTGCGGCTATGGCAGGTGAACGGGAATCTTTTCTTTCTTGATGATTCCGGCGCCTTCTTTGATGGTGAGAATCTGGTCAGCTTCGACCTTGGTGAAGGTTTCCACCTTCTGGGTGGTGGGCCATTTTACTTCGATCGAGTCGACAACCTTGGCAGGACCCAAGCCAAAGTGAAGTCGCAAATCACTCTGGGACATCACACTCCCGCCGCTGTGAACTTCGTCGATTTGGGCATGGCTTCCCGTCACCACTCGAACCCGGGTCCCGATGGCGGTGCGATTGCAGTGGGTTCCATTCAACTTGAGTTTGATCCAGTTGTTTTGATTCCCCCCGTCGTTGCGCAGGAGCGAAGGAGGATCATTCATATTTAGGACCAGGACATCGATGTCTCCATCGTTGTCGAAATCCCCGTAGGCACTGCCGCGGCTGGAGAAGCGCTCGCTGACACCGGGTCCCATCTCGGCGGAGACTTCCCGGAATTTCCCGTTGCCGAGGTTCCGCAACACGATTCGTGGGGATCGAAACGTGTCCTCGTCGCCCTTCTTGAATCCCGGGTAGACGTGGCCGGTCACGAAAAAAATATCCGGCCAGCCATCATTGTCGTAATCCATGAAAGCGGCTCCCCAGCCCACGTATCGGGTCAACTCTCCGAGCCCTGCCAAGGATGTCATGTCGGTAAAGGTCCCGTCTCCATTGTTTAAAAACAATACCGGTGTATCGTCCTGGAAGTGGGTCTTGAAGATGTCAAGCCACCCATCGGCGTTGTAGTCTCCAATCCCCAATCCCATCCCGGCCTGCGCCCTGGCATATTCATTATAAGCGCATCCGGCGGCAAGCCCGATCTCACTGAAAGTCCCGTCATGATTATTATGAAAGAGCAGGCTAGGCATGGAATCAACAGCCACATAAATATCAGGCCAACCGTCATTGTCAAAATCATACGATACCGGAGTGATCGAATAGTGAGGACCTGGTTCCAGGATTCCCGCCTTTTTCGAGACGTCGGTAAAGGTCCCATTCCCGTTGTTGTGATAAAGAACGTTCATTCCCGGGGGAAGCCCCATCGGTCCACAGACAACCGGCTTGCCGCGCCAAAAACACCCTCCCGGCTCGCCGGGGACTTTGACCGTGTTGATGTCCAGTTCAATGAAATTGCCCACAAACAGGTCTAGGTATCCGTCGCGGTCATAATCAAAGAAAGTAGCCCCCGTCCCCCAGCGAACCCGGTCCTCATACAAACCGGCCTTATGAGTCACATCGGTAAATGTGCCATCACCGTTGTTGTGGTAAAGGACATTGTGCCCCCAGTAAGTGCAGAACAGGTCATCCCAGCCGTCGTTGTCGAAGTCGCCGATAGCAACTCCAGTACCCCAACCGGTCCGTCCTACTCCTGCTCGGGTCGTCACATCGGTAAAGGTCCCGTCCCGGTTGTTTCTGTAGAGGTGAGAAGTGGGGGCAGTCTCGGGAGTATAGGTCTCTCCAAACCGGACTCCGTTGCTCAGGTAAATATCAATCCAGCCGTCGTTGTCATAATCAAAGAATCCCAAGCCACTTCCCTTGACCTCGACAATGTATTTTTGTGCGTCCCGTCCCCCCCACACGTTTGGAATCGTAAGACCGGCTTCCTTAGCCACGTCAAGGAAAGTGACCGGGACGAGCATCTCCTTGGTTTGATCCGGTTGAGCTCTCAGGTGGCGGATATCATTCTTGTCCGGCATGAAAGCTTGGAGGACGATGGAAAGTGAAGCAGCTAACAATAAGGTTCTGGTACCCCCCAAGTGCTGGCGGTATGCTCTTACTATGGAGGTATAGAGTGAGCGACAAGAGGACATAGAACCTGATTATCGCCAATTCACTGCGAAAAGCAAATCACTTGATTGCACCCTCCCGATTGGCGTGTAATTCAAGGTGCGACAGGTTTCAAGCCGTCCTGATTGGATATTTTGACACTCGCGAGTCTCTTCAGCCAGAATAGAGGACTCTGGAGGGGAGTGTCTCCAGCCCGAGCAGACCTTTCTCATCTAATCGGGAGAATTCGAGCCCATGAGTCGCTTTCAAAGCATAACCAGGGCATTGCTGGAGACACAGTTGGCACTCGTGTTTTTCTCTGTTGCCACGGATGCCCAAACTGTGGGAGTGATGGACACCCATGTCCGAATGACTGTGCCCACCGAGAAGGAGGAATTCATAACAAACGGGATATGTACTGCGTTCCAACCGAGTCCCAGTTCAGAGGTTCTTGATCTTTGCAGCCGTTTGATCATCGTCATTCAGACGAAGAAATTAGAGGAAGCTAAAGAATTGGCCGAAAAGCTCAACCGACTCAATCCAGGCAACGGATTGGGAGCTTTTTGGCTGGGGTATATTGAATTCATCCTTGAGAGGAAACTCACCGGGCTGAAATATCTTGAGGATGCCGCCGAAAGAAGCCCGGAGGTTCCACTAGCTCACCTCAATCTAGGCTTGGGTTATCTGAAAGGCCAGCAATATGCGCTCTTTGAAAAGGAGATGCGCTGGGTCATTGCACACCAAGCTGAAAATCCTCGACCGTACTACCTTCTAGGCCGATTTTATGCAGAGGAGTTGGATCGGCTGGATGAGGGCGCCGATTACCTGCTTGAGGCCTTGCGTCGCAATCCGGAGGATTATCGGTCTCGGTTTCATTTGGGACTCGCTCTTGAAATGAAGGGAGAGATCGAAAAAGCAAAGGCGGAATATGAAAAAGCAGCGGCTTTAGCGGACTCTTGTCAGGCAATCTACGCCTATCCGCTGGAAGGCCTGGCTCGGCTTTGTTGGCGGCAGCAGAGACCCTCAGATGCTCTTCGCTATGCGCGAGAAGTGGTGTTAAGAGATCCCAAGCTTGCCAGTGGCCGAATGATGCTGGGGAATTTGTACCTCCAAACTGGAGCCAAAGAAGAAGCAGTTGCAGAATTAAGGGCTGCAACGGAATTGAGTCCTGACGATCCTACCCCCCACTATGTGCTGGCCAAAGCCTACCGGAAATTAGGGATGTCGGCTGAGGCCCAGCATGAGGAGGACACCTTTAAGCGGCTCAAGGCCACCTGCCCAGACAAGTGAATTGAGTCCGGAAGCTCAAGAAGTGCAATTCATTAATGCCAGCGGTTTCTCGAAATCAGAGGTCCGCCTTCCCAATGTCGATCGGAACGAATAGCTGTAGGCTATGGGAAACTTATGAGAAATGCCCCGTCTCCGGTTCGTTCGTTGGGCTGACTGCCGTCGTTGTTGACACCATAGGCAACGAACGGGTTCGTGCCCAAGATCCGGGTAACCCGTGCGTAACCCTGCGTAACCCCAGGACCAGATTGGGCCAGTATTGTCCCTATCTGAGTCCACTTTCGGGCATTGAGGTTGAGTAATATCCCTCCTGCCGGCTGTCCGGTAACTCCATTGAAAAGCTCAATCATGAACGCATCCGCAGAGTCATCTTTTTCCCCGGTGTTCACAAGAGCCAAGTTGCTTCGGTTCTCCGCATTCTGTTGCAGGCCGAATATCCAGGCGGAAGAGGTTGAGGCACTTCCATACGGAACACCCGGATAAAACAGCCCGTATCGTCCTCCTCCTCCGGGCGCCGAAGTCCGCGCTCCCACAAACACTCCTTGACAGTCTCCGTCTTCCGACGTGACAAACAGCGCACCGGCATAAAGGGGTCCGCCTGGCCCAACTCCCTCGACTCCTTGGTCCCGGAGATACTGCACGAGTTCGGGAATAATCACCTGTTCTCCCGGCTGCAGCGTACGGCTGAATCGAGCTGTCTTATCGGCTGTTTGGAGCGCTTCTGCAACGAATCCAAATTGTATGTTCCGAGTTTGGGTTGACCAGTTCGTCACAACCAGTTCGCTCGAAAATGGGCTAGCTTCCACAATGACCGGGAGGGTGATGCCCGTCACTGAACTTGCTTGTTCCAGCTGGGGCGGCACAAAGGACCCGTCTGAATTGGCCTGGTCATTCACCACCCCATAGGCAAAATAGGGGGCAGTACCGTTCTTCTTCACTACCCTCACGTAACCGTTTTGAAGAGACAAGCCATTGGAACTCAGCACCCCTGTGATTTGATAGAACCCGCCGGGTGCCAAAGTGATGTCGGGTAAAGTCGCAGAGAAGGAACTCTCCCCCGAGTACACCGTTACCTGCAGGGTGATGCTTCCTTCCGTTGTAGATCCCAGGTTCTGAAAAGCAACATTGGATCGATCTGTGGCATTCTGCCGGAGTCCACACAAATAAGCCGGACCGTTTAATGCTCCTATCTTGGTGACGCCCGGATAGGCCAACCCGGCGCGCCCGTTCCCGACCGCTGTTGTAGTCCGAACAGTGACGGCAGCATCTGAAGATGAAGCGATCTCAGAGAACGTCACCCAAAGCGTTCCGCCTCGGTTCCCTGATTCTGGGATGGGCACACCGAGC
>DATKMG010000238.1:0-5266 GCA_035541995.1 Terriglobia bacterium | reverse complement strand
ACGGCTTCGCGAATAATCTCACGCCCAGCGAAACCACATTGAACACGTGGTGTAAACCATTCAGAACGGAAGGTGGGGTGGGGAATATCTGAACCGGCCACGATTCAATGAACAAAACGGCACCTGGATTCGTCTGATCGTCAATGTGGAAGTTGAACAAGCGCGGCCAGAACATCCGCTGAAACATGGACAAACCTGGAAGCTGGAACACGGCTACCTGCACATCATTGAACTGGGGAAGCGCCTTGTTCATTACAAGTTTCTGCGGCATGTGAACCAGCATGCCACAACCATCCGGTTAATCGGAGTGGTGGAACTGCTTATGTTCCTCAAGCACAACGAGGCTGTGCTGATCAATGAACGAAACCAGCTCGACAGTTGCCCGGTTTAACCCACAATGAAGAAAAGCATGAAACCACTACCGCCATTGGCAAAAGGGCAGCTCTGGAAAACCGACAAAGCTTACATTGAGATCTGGCGCATCGGTAAGCGGCTGATTGATTACAAGATGATGAAGGAGCCGGGAAGAAAGGCCGTGCGGACCCAATCGACCGGGATTGGCACACTGGAGGAGTATTTGAAGAACCAAAAGGCGGTGTTGGCCATAGCTCCTGCGGCTTGACATTTCTCGGCATCACTCCACATTTCCTCCACCATGATAAACATTACACCAACACAACTTCGGAAAGCAGCTGACATTCAGGAGGAGATTCTGGAGCTGCAAAGTGAATTAAATGGAATCCTGGGCACTCCTGGTCCTGCTGAAACTGCCAAGACCGATGCACCCAGGAAGAAGTACAAGTTCAGTGCAGCCAGTAGAGCCAAGATGCGAGCGGCTCAAAAAGCCAGATGGGCAGCAATCAAAGGGACAGCACCATCAGAAGAAGCTGCCCCAAAGAAGAAGCGGAAAATGAGCGCGGAGGGATTGGCCAATATTCGCGCGGGAGTTGCAAAGAGGATGGCGGCTCAGGGGAAGGCGGCTAAACCTGCGAAGAAGGCCAAGCGGAAGGTGACGCCGGCTATGAAAGCGGCCTTGGAGCGAGCCTGGGCAGCAAGGAGGGCCATGAGCAAGGCCACCTAGATCCTGGTTGTCCCTGATTAAGGCGCAGTGCTCTTGAGAGTGCTGCGCCTTCATTTCTGTAGCGGGTGGTTAATTCTGCGGTTGCCTACTACCCTGATCCGGCGTGAAGACGCATACTGGAGCCCGGTTTTGGGTCGGTATTGACGTGGGAAGAGCAGGATTTTAGTCTTCGAGCATTACTGCACTTTTAGTGAGGTAATGCTCAGTATGCGGCATTCACCTAGAAATGTGAGAATCGCCTGTAACCATCGAGGTTTGACGCACTATGGCGGAGCGTTCTTCTTCCACGAATTCACGCGAGTGCTGCAACTGCGTGATTTTCTGGCTCGGCATTTGCGGTATCCTCGGCGTAACCAGCGATACACGCTCTCCCAGATGGCCCTGGCTTTGGTCTATCCTATTCTATTAGGTCTGGGTCGGATCGAAACCGCCTGGTTTCTACGGAAGAATGGCACCTTCCAATACCTCACTGGATTACCGAGCTATCCGGACCCGCAGACCTTGCGTCGCTTTCTGAGCGAGGCCCCCGCAGATTTCAGGCACCAACTTCACCGCATCAATGACCGGCTCCAGCAACGTTTCATTCACTGGCCAGAGCACCGATCCCGCTTAATCCTGGATTTGGACAGCACGGGGGTGACGGTCTTCGGTCATCAGCACGGGGCGGAAGTCGGCTATAATCCCCATTATCGGGGGAAACGATCTTACCACCCACTGCTCTGTCTGGAGGCTAACTCGTCGCTGCTCTGGGATACCGAACTTCGTCCGGGCAACACGAGCACCTGGGATGGCAGCCTGGAACTGTTGGCTTGTTGTTTCGCGAGCCTCCCATCGGATACACGGGAACTGCGGGTGCGGGCGGATGCCGGGTTTGGTTACGATCCGGTGTTGGACCTGCTGGAGGCACGGGCCGCCCAATACGCAGTGGTCGCGCGATTGACCACAGGACTAAAGCGCAAGCTGGGCGGCCTGCGCTACGAGCAGACTAATCCCCGTTGGCAGATAGCCGAACTGGAATATCGTCCCCAAGGATGGTTTGCAGCCCGCCCTTTTGTTGTCGCCCGGCGGCCGATTGAGAAGACGGAGCCGGAGCCAACCCTGTTCCATCTGGCCCGATACTTGTATCGGGCCTGGGTTACCAACCTGACGCTTACTCCGGCTGGAGTCTGGCACTTTTACGATGGTCGCGCTGCCATGGAACCTCGCATCTGTGAGCTACGGGAGGATTTCGCCTTGCGTAAAATCCCAACCCGTGACTTTGAAACTAACGCCCTTTATCTGGAGGTGATTCGTCTGGCTTACAACTTGGTGACAGCGTTCCAGCGGAGTTGCCTGCCCATCGAGTGGCAGAACCTGACTCTGAGCACGCTACGTTACAGATTGTTCTGGTTGCCGGGTGAACTCACACGGCCACAGAACCGACCCACCCTGCGGCTGGCGAATTCGCCCGCGATCCAAACCTGGGCAGATCAGATCCTACAACGGGTCCACAAGCTGAAACCGCTCGAGGACTGAGCCCGTGCCGACGTGAAAACGACCGACTGCTGCAGGAAATCCGAGCCAATACCCCCGGTTTGGGCCATTTTTCTGAAAAGCTCGTCGAATTCACGCCGGATCTGGGTTCTATGGAGCTGGCTCTTTCATCGACCTGCTCTCCTGGGTCTCCACTTGAGTTTAAATGCGGCCTTGATTGGAATTGTAGCCGCCATCCCTCCCTTCCGGGTCTTCGTCTGGTCCCTGAACTCGAAGCTCCCGATTTGCTCTTACCACCGCAACCTGTTCGAAGGCGGTGTTGCGGCCTTTATTCGGCAGGTGGTCGATCCTGCAGCTATTGGTCATATCGCTCATCGCCGGCATTGCTGAGGAGGCCTTCTTTAGAGGAGCAATTCAAGGAAGCCTGGCAGATCGAGTGGGTGTGCTTCTGGCTCTGCTTTTGGCTTCAGCAGCGTTCGGATCCGCAGGCAAATCACAGTCTTTCCATCCAGACGGAATGCAGTGAGGCACCAGTTCACTTTGCGTAACCTGGCAGCGGTTTCCCATCCTCCCCGAGCTTCCCACAGGCCCAGAGAAGACCCCGCGTCACAAGGTCGAGGTACCTGGAATCTTCGACCGTCTGGTCGTTGTGGCCGATTGTGGTGCTGAATACTCGTGTCTTTCCTTGGTAGAGGTTGGTCCACACCACGACGAACTCGCTCTTGCCTTGCTTCCCACGAGCCAGGGGATGAGCACCATCGAACACCTTGACGTTGTTGTAGAGTTCCTCATTGATCGTCGTCCAATCCGTCAGCCCTTTGGTGATGGGGTTGCCCGGGTCAATGAAGCTGATGGAAATGGGGAGCTGGGCGCCGTGACCGCTGGACTGCAGGCCAAGGTATTCAAACCAAAGCCCGTGCGACGTGCCCGGTGTCACAGGATCGTTGGGATTACCGATGCGGTAAGAGTGCATGCCGCAGTGGAGGTTTACGCCGGGGATGCCGTCGCGATGGGGCTTGAGGATGCCCTCCACGATGGCCGGATCGTTCACGTCGGCAGCGCATTCGTCATGGATGACGGCATCGTAGCCCTGGGCGTAGTTGGGGTGGCCGTAAATCGGCAGTTGGGGGTGCGTGCTGTCATCCGCAACGAAGATGATATCGACCTCCGCATTGACCCGCGCCTCGATGCTCTTCTTCAGGATGTCTTTCTGCTTCGTGTAATCGTGGCAACATCCACCGGCGATCAACAATACCTTGAGTGGTTTGGGGGCTTCAGCGGCTGAGGCTACGCGGGTAATCAGGATGGGTGCCAAAGCGACGGCCAGGAGCAAGATCGGTTTTGCGAACATGGTGCGAGTATATCATTCTATTCCTGCTGCCGACCACAATTTCTTCAGCTCAAAATCAGAACAGGCCAGGGAGAAGGGGTTGAGATGCGTGCGACGGTTGCAACGGTACTCGCGGAAAAACCCCCGAGAGGGCGCCGGCAGAGGTTTTGAGCCTGGACAACGCCTACCTGTTTCTTGCGAACCCTGCAAGTCGTGCGGCCCAGCCAGACAGATGCCAATATTAGCCAATACAACAACTATCATTTCATCTATTTCAACACCAATGTCGCCCCGCGCGGGCAGTTGTTTGTCTTCCTTCCGGGCACCGGTGGAGCACCGTCTGGTTACACCAACGTGGTACGGACGGCTGCCAACCTCGGGTTTCACGCCGCGGGGCTCATGTACCCCAACGGTGTGACGATGAATAGTCTCTGCGCGGATTCGACCAACCCGGACTGCTACGCCGAGGCCCGACTGGCGGTGATCAACGGTGGCACGAACGACATGCTCAGGGTTTCCGCCAGCGACAGCATCACCAACCGGCTGGTAAAGCTGATTCAATATCTTTCGTTGAATAATCCTAACCGGAAATGGCAGCAATTCCTTGACACGAATTCCCTACCGAACTGGCCGAAGGTGGTCGTTGCCGGACATTCTCAAGGCGCTGGCCATGCTGGGTTGATCGCGAAGAGGTATCCTGTCGCCCGGTCGCTCATGTTCGCCGACACCGACTGGTGGACTCCTAACGGGGATTTGCCGGGCCAGCCGGCCTCGTGGGTTATCAAACCGGGGGTGACGCTACCGGAGTATTTCTTTGGCTTCGTGCACACGAACGATCCGCTAATCCCTTATAGCGAAGAAACCATCACCTGGACGGAGTACGGCCTGACGCCCTTTGGCGGACCGTTGTTGGTGGAGAACAGCGTGCTGCCATTCCAAGGTTCGCACGAATTGATCACCGGTTTGACGCCAGATAATTTTCCCAGCGCCCAGGATTATCACGGAGCGACGGTAGTGGATTCGCCCACGCCTTTGACTACCGGCGGGACGCCGGCTTCTCTGCCCGTCTGGCAATACATGATGACCGGACCACCGGAACTGCCCCAACTGCAAATCGCTCCAGCCACCTCAAACCAGATTGAGCTCACTTTTAGCACCTTCACGAATTACAGTTACCAGCCTGAGGCAGCTGGCGATCCGACTGTAACGTGGAGCAATTTCGGCCCAGCCATAGCCGGCACTGGTGCCACTACCAGCCTGCTGCTGAATCTGACGAATTCCTGTCAGTTTTATCGGCTTGCAGTCCTCTATTGAACTGAATTTGGGCATGACATAGGTTTCTGTCCTGATGAAAACGATCGTCACTATCCTCTGCGCCCTTT
>DATKMG010000237.1:0-15630 GCA_035541995.1 Terriglobia bacterium | reverse complement strand
TGTGTCCTGGACATCGCGTTGCAACAATTCGTCGAGCAACTCAGTATACACTGAAGATTGCTTTTCGTTGCCATTACTTCAAAACTCAGGTAACGTGAGAAATTGTGTGCCAGGACAGGGCTCGAGGATGATCAGATGACGAACCGATTTGTCTTAGCTAATGTATTGCACCGTCCGATGCGGGCGCTGGTCAGCATCCTCGCCATTAGTCTCGAAGTCGTCATGATTTTGATGGTGGTGGGTGTGACCAGCGGCATGGTGGCCGACTCGGCCCAACGTCAGCAAGGGATTGGAGCCGATATCTTTGTGCAGCCTCCCAACGCTTCGATCATTTTCTCAACCGGTGGATCCGTCATGCCAATCTCCGACCGGGATGTCGTAGCCGGAATCAAGGGAGTAAGGTCTGTCGCCCCCATGCTGACGCAGTTGGTAACCGAGGGTCAACTGGTGACTCTCTCCGGTATTGACTATGAGAGCTTTAACGATGTTTCCGGGGGCTTGAATTTCCTTGCCGGCGGCCCCTTCAGTAGCCCGACGGCTAGCGACATGATTGTGGATGATCTGGAGCAGAAAGCTGGCCGCCTCAAAATTGGGAATACCCGGGAATTCCGAGGGCAAAGCTTCAAAGTCTGCGGTGTGGTCAAGCACGGGAAAGGGGCCAGGATATTTGTACCTATTCTGACCTTACAGGAATTGGTGGGGGCGACGGGAAAGGCGTCCATGATGTTAGTGAAATGTGAAAGTCCTGACCAGGTACCCGACATCATTCGGCAGATCGAAACGGCGTTACCGGGATACGGGGTATTCTCAGTGCAGGATTGGGTAACTCGAATCGTCAACAACCGGCTTCCCCAGTTGGATGCCTTAATCGACGTGGTAATCGGGGTCGCTGTGGTCATTGGGGCCTTTGCCATCTTTCTTTCCATGTACACAACCATTGCGGAAAGAACCCGAGACATTGGCATTCTCAAATCCCTGGGGGCTTCCAGGACATATATTGTTAACCTGATCTTGCGTGAGTCCACCGTTCTCAGCTTGATCGGGTTGGCACTGGGTTTAATACTGACGATATTCGGCAGAGCCCTGATCTTGGCGCTTTTCCCGACTCAACAGTGCTTGCTTTCAGTTCCATGGATGATAAGGTCGGGGGTTCTGGTCATGGTGAGCGGCATTCTTGGGGCTATCTACCCTGCCGTTATAGCCGCAGGGAAGGATCCTTTGTTGGCCTTAGCTTACGAGTAGGAGTCGGCTCGATGGAGGGTGCCCTGAGGGACTGCTGTTCGTGAGCGCGTTTGACGTTCCCCACCCGTGCGGCAGGAGGTTCTTGCTCCTGAATTCCACTGGACTCCCCTCCGGTTTTTCTTTACTATCGTTCGAGTCTTGGCGCTGCTGGAGAGATGGCCGAGTGGCTGAAGGCGCACGCTTGGAAAGCGTGTTTAGGGGAAACTCTAACGTGGGTTCGAATCCCACTCTCTCCGCCATCAACTAACCTATTTACAATAAATCATTTACAGTATGTTCTAACGCTTCGAGTGGTCACTGCGTACAAGATACGTACATTGGCTTTTCCATGCTAGAATGCGCGAATCTTGAAAACGGAGGCGGTCATGCTTACGATTTACCGCAGACATACGAAACGTTGCCCCTTTGGATCCGTCAGAGAATGGCGCTGTGGATGCCCAATCTGGGTATCAGGCTCTATCGGTGCTGCTACCATCCGCAAGTCTCTAAACCTCGCCTGTAAAGACGCGGCTCAGAAGATTGTCGACCGCTGGGAAAAACAGGGCTATATCGATAATGATGTTCCCCTCCCCTCAACCTTGGATGAAGAGCCTGGACCAATTTCGTTACGTAATCCTTCAAGGCTGACAACAGTTGATGAAGCAATCCAAGAATACCTACTCGACATGGGGGACCGCCACCTGGAAGAATCCACGATCCGAACATACCGACCTTTGTTCGATGAGCTAAAGCTCTTCTGCAAGAGAGCGGGAATTCAACATATCTGCACGATCAACTTCGACCAAGCCCGAAAATTTCGCCACGGTTGGACAACTGCAGCCAACACTAGCGCCAAGAGACTGGAACGCCTGCGGGCATTTTTCAGGTTCTGCCAAGACAATCACTGGATCGATGAAAACCCAGCTTCAAAACTGAAAAGCCCCAAAACCGACACACCACAGACACCCTCGCCCTCGGTTGCGAATCCAGGATCGAATATTTTGGGTTCTGCTCCGCCGTCTTTGGCCAGAATGGAGCAGTGTTCTGGTCATCGTTAAACCAGAAACCGTGATCGCCTGGCATCGGGCTGGCTTTCGGTTGTTCTGGCGCCTTCGCTCGCGCTCGAAGACCCTTGGCAGGCCAAAAATCGATGGCGAGGTTCGAACTCTCATCCGACAGATGGCTAAAGAAAATTCCTCCTGGGGTGCTCCGAGAATTCACGGGGAGCTTCTGAAACTCGGCTTCGATGTCTCTGAACGCACCGTCTCGCGGTACCTCCGGTGCCTGTCCCTTCCCGACGACGCCCGCAAGCGCTGGTCTGCTTTCCTTTGCAATCACCGCGAGGTCATCATGGCCATGGACTTCTTCACCGTCCCGACCCTCACCTTCCGAGTCTTGTATTGTTTCTTCGTCATTGAACACGGTCGACGCAAGATCCTCCATTTCAATGTCACGGAACATCCAACCGGCCCCTGGATAGTGCAGCAACTGAGGGAAGCATTTCCGGAATCCTGTCCATACCGCTACGCGATCCTGGATGGTGATGCCAAGTTCGGCCAGGAGGTGACCGATATGCTGACAACGGAAGGCATGAAACCCGTGCGCATAAGCCCTGCAAGCCCATGGCAGAATGGAATCGCGGAACGCTGGATCGAAAGCTGTCGTAGAGAACTTCTCGATCATCTGATCGTCCTCAGTGACATTCATTTGCGCCGTCTAATCCGGGATTACATCTCTTATTATCACGCCGACCGAATCCACGACTCTCTAAAGAAAGACACACCGGCGATGCGACCGGTTTCATCCAAACCGAGCCAATCCGCGCATTTGGTTTCCCTCCCACGCATCGGTGGCTTGCATCATCGATACGATTGGCAGCAGGCTGCCTGAAGACATCCCTTCGAAGATGCAAGGCTGTTCGAGCTCGCTCGGATACGTGCCTGATGCTGCGGCAGGCACCCGAACCTGCATCCTTCCCGACAGGTGTGGACTTGTCAGCACTTCACCTTCCGTAATTCTCTGATTCCAAGTGCACCAATCCCGGAGCGAATGGACTATTGGCGACGGACACCGGAGAATTTAGCCCAGGGCCAGGGAGCGAGTGACGGTGGTCACCCGCGACCGCCGCCCTGGGTCTGGGAAGCAAACCAGTTGCCCTCTTCCCCGTGTGCCAGACCAGGACATGCCAAAGTTTGACAGGCGATAAATTTAAGGGTTAGCATTGGTCCCGCATCAGCGCAGATTAGCGCCATACCCTGGAAAATTCGAAAGGGTTCGCTGCGGGACGAATTGTCCGGAACCATGAACGCTGAAGCCCATTCAACGACGCCAAGCCGCGCGAAAGCCGCATTGCGACACGCGAAATTCATGACGGAGGCAATTTAAGCCTTGACAGAACAGGAACTCCTTGAGGCCATTAAGAGGACGATCCTTGAATTGGAACCGTCCGCCCAGACCTGGCTTTATGGCTCTCGGGCACGAAATCAAGCCGGGCCGGAATCTGACTGGGACCTCCTGGTTCTGGTCGAAGGACCTGTGGATGAGGCCCGGAAACGAAAGATTCGGCATCGCCTCTATGAGATTGAATGGGCCTGTGGTGAAGTAATCAGTTGCATTGTTCGAAGCTGGGATGAATGGAACCAGCCTATAATGAAGGTGACCCCTTTTCATCAGCATGTCACTCAGGAAGGAATCGGCTTGTGAACAAGCCACAGCAGGAACTCATTCAGTATCGCCTGGGCCGGGCTCGGGAGAGCCTGGAGGAAGCTCGCCTGTTGGCGGCTAATTCCCATTGGAACACTTGCATCAACAGGCTTTATTACGCGTGCTTTTATGCCGTGAACGCTCTGTTGCTAACGAAGGGTCTCTCGTCGGCCAGGCATGCCGGGGTTAGGGCCTTGTTTAACCAGCATTTTGTCAAGCAAGGTGCTGTTTCGAAGGAATTGGCGGCCTGCTACAACGACCTTTTTGAGTCCCGCCAGGAAACAGATTATGAAGACCTCTTCCAGTTTGATCCCAAAGCCGTTCCGCCGTTGGTTGAGCAGGCCAAGAGTTTTGTGAAGGCCATATCGCGGTTGATCGAAGAATCCCGAACGGAATTCTGAGCATTACAGTGTTCATCCGTGTTTATCTGTGTCCAATTCTGTCTCTGCGTCTCTGTGTCTCCGCGATTTGGTCCTAATATCGGGGATTTTCCCTTTAGCAGGATGGAAGTGTTGATTACCCGGTTCTGCTCGGCACCCATCAGTTGCTCCCCGTCCAACAATAGAACAAATTGTTCCGAGTGATTTACCACCTTCAACTGGGGTACTGACCCGCCCTCATGTATTTCAGTGATGATAACCACCTGTTTTTCCAGGGCCTCTTTCAGCAGGGCATACTGCGGCCCATCATTAGTGGTACTGAAGAGCGGGAAAACTTGCATGTTCTCAAACGACGCTGCTTCGCCTAGTCCTAGTCCCAACAAGTAACTCCGGACGATGGCTTCCATATTTTATCCCCCTTTCAAGTCGATGTTGGCCGAATGGGCCTGCCTCCCTCCCGCGATATAGCTTTCCGACAATCAGGTGAGGTAATTTTTGCGTCAGCGCGGAACGCTGGCGGGACCACGTAGCGGGCTTCCTCTTTGCTATCCACCTCGACGATCATTAAACAATACGTCCATCCGAAGCCCTAGCCGACCGACGGCGTATCCGGACAGGACCGCTCCGACTCGTGCCGGGCTACCGCCCGGGGCTGCGAGGCGTGTAAGCGGAGCTTAAGCCATCATCAGGTTACTCACAACCCACCTTGCCGAAGAATATGCGAACAATGAACGAGGGTATGCAGAATCCCGGACTCACTTGCACGAAGGCAGCGGCTACAAGGGACCAGCCGACGATGTATCCCACCATCGCCATTCCTGCCTGGAAGCCCCATGCGGCTGCGATAACCATGGCGGTCGCCAGGGCACAGGCGAAGCGTCGCCGGAGTCCGTAACGGGGCAGTGCTGGTGTGCCGAGTAGATGACGCAGGCCATAGTTGTGGAGAACATCAAACGGGTGCCCGGCCAGAATTGCACCCAGTGCTGCAAAAGGCGCCAAGACCCACAAAATCGTCGGCGAGGCAGGTGTCGTTCCCACGGCCGCCCATACCATGCAGATGGCGGGAGACAGGCGCAATGGGTAATTGACCAGCACGTAAGTTGAATCATCCAGGCCACAGAAGCCTTGCGCTTGGATTCTTTGGCGAACTGTTGCAGTAACTTCTGACATGGTGAACCTCCTGGTGCACTCGAAGTAATCTGGAGCGTTTGTTGCATCACCGAAGGCTTCAACGAGCCTCACTATGCACCGCGACGGCGCGCCATACTTACGCGCGCGTCTGGCTTTCTTGCCTGCGCTGCGTTACTATGTCACTTATTTGACCCAGCGTCTGGGTCACTTTGCCAGAATCCAGACAATTGTATGGGCAGGCGGATGGATGTCTTGTCGACAATCCTCAAGACGGTGAAACTCGATGGCGCCATGTTTTACAATGCTGAGTTTTCTGCGCCGTGGAGCTTCCGCTCTCCACCCTCCTGTCTCGTGGCGCCGTACCTGTCGCCTGAGCCCAGGCACGTGATCATCTATCACTTACTCACGCACGGGAGGGCATACGCGAATTTCGAGGATGGTCACCGCGTCTCGCTCTCTGCCGGGGACATTGTCGTTTTTCCACACGGCGATCCGCACATCATGGGAAACGGGCGTGAGGTCGAGCCGAAGGACAATGCCCGGTTCCTTCAGGAGATCTTGTCGCAGGGTCTCAAGCTGGCGCGCATGGGGGGAGGCGGCGAGATCACCCGATTCATGCGGATGGAAGTGCAATCCTCATAGTAACCGGTCAATCACAAAGGCTATGATGAATTGGGTGCAATGAGCTTCAGGGGAAAGAACTCTATGATCCAATCCAAGGCTATCAGTCTCTCAAAATCGAAATTCATAGCGGGAATGCAATGTCTAAAGCGTCTCTACCTCCAGGTCTATCAGCCCGAACTGCGAGCTAAGATGGACGAGGCAAGCGAAGCCATCCTGACGCAGGGGCAGGAAGTGAGCCTGCTTGCGCAGAAGGCATTCCCCTCAGGAAAGCCGGTTGACGCCGGTCACCTGGAGACTGAGAAAGCCCTGGCCATCACTCAGAAATTGATGGCTGACCATTCGCTTCCAGCGATATTCGAAGCTGCCTTCTTTCATGAAAACGTGCTGGTCAGGGTCGATGTTCTCCAGCGGTCGTCGCGCAATCGCTGGAGGTTGATTGAGGTGAAGGCCACGACAAGGGTTAAGGACTATCATCTGTACGACTTGGCCATCCAACAGCGGGTTCTCGAAGACTGCCGGATCAAGATCAGCTCGGCATGCTTGATGCACCTCAATCGAGATTACGTTTACGATGGACAAAAATATGATCTCGACCGGCTCTTCACTCAGGTAGATCTCACGCCTGAAATCAACCGGTTTAGCGAGGACCTGCCAACATTACTTGCCATGCAAAGGAAAGCTTTGGAGGAGGACAGTCCTCCCGAAATCGAGCCGGGAGATAGGTGCAAAGATCCCTTCAGCTGTGAATTCTTCGAATACTGTAATCGACCCCTGCCACCGGATCACGTCGCCTGTTTGCCCGGGCTTCGTCGCGAGCATCTGGAAGCTCTGATGGAAATGGGCATTGATGACATCTCACGAATCCCGCCGGATTTCCCTCTCTCTGAGCGTCAGTGTCGGGCCCGCGAGTGTGTTCTCAGTGGAACCACCTGGATTAGCGACCAGGTCCATCAGGATCTGCAGGGATTGGTCTACCCGCTCCATTTTATGGATTTCGAGACCTGGTACCCTGCACTCCCCCGGCATGCAGGAATGAGGCCTTATGACCACATCCCTTTCCAGTGGTCAGTCCATATCCAAAAGCGTCCAGGCGGGAGGCTTGAACATCATCAGTTCTTGGCCGAAGGGAAACATGACCCTCGTCCGGCATTTATCAAATCGCTCACGGGCGTTTTAAAGGACAAAGGGCACATCGTTGTGTACAACAAGAGCTTCGAATCGGGCCGATTGGACGATCTGGCAAGATGGTTACCCGATTATCAGGGCCTTATCAAAAACATCCGGGATCGACTGTGGGATTTACTGCCGGTGATCCGCGGAAATTTATATCACCCAAAGTTTCAGGGGTCTTATTCAATCAAGAGTGTGCTCCCTGCTCTGATTCCCCAGATGACCTATGAAGGAATGACCATCTCCGATGGTGGACAGGCCAGCCTGGCCTGGGAAAAAATGGTTCGGGGGGATCTTTCAAAAAGGGAAAGAAAGAAGCTGCAGGACGCGCTGCAGGCTTATTGTCAGCAAGACACGCTGGCTATGAATAAGCTTCTAACCTTTATTCAAGGACAGGGAGAATGACCAGAAGGTCTATGAACTCAGTCAGGCCGGCGCAGTTTAAAGTGCACACTTGAAGGGCAAGTCGCAGTTCAAGCATGACGGACGCTGTAAGATCTTAAGCCGGACCTTTCCCTGCATCTTCGTTAGGCCTTTCAGCACGAAAGCCGTGGTATAATATCCTGGCATTGGAACGGTCCGCTGACAGTATGTTGCCGACTGCTTGAACAATGGGAGGGAACCTGCCCCGCCGACTTCTTGCGCTGGTTTTCGCCGCCATGACCATCGCACTGCTCGGCGACAGAGCCTCTGCCTCGACCGAAGAAGTCCAGTTTGTCGATGTCACCCAGCAGTCAGGTCTTCATTTCCTGCATCGCAACTCTGCCACCCCATTCAAGTACTTGATTGAAACAATGACTGGAGGAGTCGCTATTTTCGATTTCGACCAGGATGGCTGGATGGATATCTTTTTTGTGAATGGCGCCAGGCTCAAAGACCCACAGCCCGATGGAGAACCGCTCGACAAGTCAAGACCTGAGTATTGGAATCGTTTGTTCAGGAACAACCACGACGGGACCTTTACTGATGTCACCGAAAAGGCCGGCCTCCAGGGAAGAGGTTATGGGATGGGAGTGGCCACTGGAGACTATGACAATGATGGCTACCCGGACCTTTTTGTCACCAACTATGGGGAGTGCATCCTTTACCACAATAACCGAGACGGGACTTTTTCGGATGTGACTGAGAAGGCGAGGATTCACACGGAAGGCTGGGCGACCAGCGCTGCGTTCCTGGACTATGACAACGATGGCTACCTCGACCTGTTTGTGAGCCGTTACATGGAGTGGAACTTCAGGGCAGGCAGCTTGTTTTGCGGATTCAATATACCGGGAGGCCGGGCTTACTGTCATCCAGACGAATTTGAAGCGATCTCCAACTACCTGTTCCACAACAATGGAGACGGCACATTCACCGACGTCAGCGAGGCCAGCCACATTAAGGCCAGCAAAGGGAAAGGTCTCGGAGTTTCGATTGCGGACTTCAACAATGATGGTTTCATGGATATATATGTGGCCAACGATGCGCAACCCCAATTTCTGTTCAAAAACAATGGTGACGGAACATTTACCGAGGTCGGGGTCATGGCAGGAGTGGGCTACTCGGAGATGGGCAACACCTTTGCAGGGATGGGTACTGACTTCGCCGATCTTGATGACGACGGGTTTCCAGACATCGTGACCACGGCTTTGCCGTATCAGTTGTTCTCGTTCTTTCATAACAATGGCAATGGCACGTTCACCTATGAATCGATGACCTCCAATTTGGGTGAGATCACGCGGTTGTTCTCTGGATGGGGCATGAGGATTTTCGATTATGACAATGACGGCAGCAAGGACCTGTTCGTAGCCGCCAGTCACGTCATGGACAATATCGAGGTGACTTCGCCGCACTTAAGCTATAAGCAAAAACCCTTGCTCTTGAAACGTTCTGAGGGGAACTTCGTAGATGTCTCTGCCCGTTCCGGAGAGATCTTCAGCCGAGCCTATGCCAGTCGGGGCGCAGCCTTTGGCGATTTGGATAACGATGGAGACGTGGACATCGTAGTTTCCAATTGCAATGGTGACGCCTACCTTGCACGCAACGAGGGTGGCAACAGGAATCATTGGATTGCCCTGGACCTGCGTGGGACCAAGAGCAACCGGGACGGGATAGGGGCCAAGGTCATGCTGACCAGCCAGAGTGGCAAGACCCAATTCAATATGGTTAGTACCACTGCAAGTTATCTTTCTGCCAATGATCGTCGGGTTTTTTTCGGGATTGGCAAGGAAGAAGCGATCAAACAGGTCCGTATTCAGTGGCCCAGTGGTATTGAACAAGTCCTTACCGCTCCCAAGCCGGACCAGTTTCTGAAGGTCGAAGAGCCCGCAACCGGTTCAGTCAGAATTATCACAGCCCCTCGAACTGAAGCCCCGGGTGAGAGGCAGCCACCAACCACAATTGGGAGAATCGGAGACGGGAAGAGTCCTTCTACTAGGGCCCGTGATCAGCAAACCGTGTCGGCTCAATACCGGATTGGCCAGGCGTTGTTGAAGGAAGGGAAGAACGCAGAAGCGGCAGAAGCCTTCGAGAAGGCTGTAGCCCTCGATCCGGGTTCCCTCGAGGCGCGCCTGGCTCTTGGGATCTCGCTGGCGCGTCAAGGCAAAGAGAAATTCGGTCAAGCCATGGACCAATTCCTGACCATTCTCCAGGTCAATCCCAAGCATGTGGATGCACGAATCAATATCAGTCACCTGATGGAACTAGAAGGAAACCTCTCCGAGGCACTGGCCCTTTTTCAAGAGACCATACCTCTGATTCCTCAAAACGCTGATGCACGTCTGATGCTCGGTCAAAAGCAATATGCCCTGGAGAAATACCCCGAAGCGATCCAGTCCTTTCGGAAAGCGCTCGATCTGGATCCCAAGCTGAGCGGCGGGCACTACTATCTGGGATTGGCCTTGGTGGGGAGCAGAGATTTAACTGCGGCTGTCAAGGAGTTTGAAGCAGCCCTGGCAGACGAACCCAAAGACGCGAGTGCCCACTATCAGCTTGGCAAGCTCTTACTCGAGCTTCACCAGTTGCCTCAGGCGGAGTCGCACTTGGAAGAGGCTGTTCGCCTCAAATCCGGAATGGCGCAGGCCTACACCGAACTGGGAAAGCTTTACGCCCAACAGGATAAGGTAGAAGAAGCTGAAAAATCATATCAGTCTGCAGTCCGATTAAGGCCGGATTTGGTCAAAGCGCTAGAGGAGCTGGCGGCCTTGTTGAAATCGAAGGGGAGAGAAGAAGAAGCCCAGCCATATCTCGATAGAGTGCGCCATTTGACGGAACAAGCTTCCAACGCTCGCCTCGCTGATTCCGCCAACTCCCAAGGGCTGCAGCTGATGAAAGAAGGGAAACTGGACGAAGCATTGAAGGCATTCACTGAAGCGCTGATGAAGGACCCTTCTAATGCAGCTGTTGCTTACAACCAGGGGTTAGTCCTCGCTCGGCTAAACCGGTTGCCGGAGGCGGCTCAGGCCTTCAGACTATCAATCCGGTTACACCCTGGGTTTGCCTTGGCCCACATGGGTCTCGGACTGGTATTGAAGGCGAGTAACGATCCATCGGCAGAGGAGGAGTTGGCTAAAGCCCGTTTGTTAGCCAAGCTCGTTCCTCCCGCAACTGCCGGCCAGCAAGCCCCTCCGCCCCAGCGTCCTTAGCTTTCGGGCACGACTAAAAATCAACCGCAGAGGCGCGGAGAAGATGTTGGGACACGGATGACGCGGATGGAATCCGAAGAACTCTGAAGAACACTAACCCGCAATACTCGCCACAAAGGGTGTCGGCGTTAATCTGCGGCCTTATATATATTCTGGTTTGCCCTCTGTGACTCCGCGTCTCCGCGGTTAATCTTCACTCCTGGACAACAGCCACATTAAGTCAGGCTGGTGAAGAGTTCCGGCAAACTGATCCGGGCAATCCTCATTGGTCGAAGTGTATGGCTTTTCCGGCCCGTGCCGAATCGTAGGCGGCGAACACCAGCTTCAATGTCTTGTAGTTGTCCTCGCCTGTCGTTTCTGCTTTACCCTCGCCTCGAAAGGCCCGCAGGAAATCCGCATTACAGGGGACGATGCTGGAGTGGACTGCAAGGTAGTCCGGATCAGCCCATGGGTACCGAACGGGGGGATGACGTTTGGCATGGGTTCCACCCTTGGTCGTCACCCGCAGCCAGAAGTCTTTTGCGAGTTCAGCTGTTCCCTTGTTTCCTTCCACAAAGATCATGGTTTCCGGGAAGTACTCATGCTCGACATGATTTTCGGGGTAACCCAGTTCGCAGGTCACGGTGGTCTTGCCTCCCATCAACATCATCACGGTTGCCACATCTTCTCCCTTGCAGTCCGGATGAACACGATGGATCTGGCAATACAACTGTTGGGCCTCGCCAAAATAAAACCGTGCGATATCCAGGAGGTGAGTTCCCATATCCGTCAGGATGAATTCTTCCAGAGTTTTGAGTTGCGGTTCATTGATGAATACAGGAAATTCGGACACCATGGAGATCCGGGCGCGGAACGGAACCCCGATCGCGCCGCTGTCGAGGACCTTCTTTAGCTCCCTGATCTGATTCTGCCAGCGCCAGTTCTCATGGATGAAATAGGGTACCCCCGCTTCGCGGCAAACTCGCAGATTTTCCTCCGCAATGGCCAGAGATGGAGCCATGGGCTTTTGGCTGATAACGGGGATTTTGTGTGCCGCTGCCAGCTTCACAAAATGATTAAGGGTGAATGGGTAGGTCACAATGTCAACAAAATCCAGCTTCTCGCGCCGAAATAACTCCTCCGGATCATCATAAACGGCCGGAACTCCAAAATCGCGGGCGAATTTTTCTCCTTTGGAGCGCGTTCGGTTGTATATGGCCACGCATTCCACGCCTTTCAGTTCCTTCCATGCGGCAAGCTGAAAATGAGCCCAAAACCCCGTTCCGAACATTGCAAACCGTAAATTACCCATTTGTCCTCCCATTAAGATTATTGAAGTGGATGGGCACAAGTCCCGTTTAGTTTTTAGATTGTGGATGCGACACAGCGCACATTGGCGCCAACATAAGCCAAATTGAACCCCGTGGCTCTTCGTATTGAACCCCTACAGGGTTCACTCTGGCTTAAATTGGCACCAATGCCAATACCCAGCACTTCCCAACCCTTGGTTTGTTTCACAGTTACCCCCGTCCATTCAGGCGGATCAATTGACCCGCTTTCTTCCGATAGGCTTCAAAATTCTCTCGGTGGAGGTTCCCTCTTTCAGAGACCGGTTCAAAGCGGCGGTTGGGGGAAACCCACTGGCTTGAACCGTGTTCTAGGGTAGGGTGGATCTTTGCCGCCAGGCCTGCCAGCAGTGCGGCACCCAGCGTTCCGGGCTCGGGATGATGAGTGACTTCGATCGGGACTCCGAGCAAATCGGCTTTCAGTTGGGTCCACCAGTCTGAGCGTGTCCCGCCTCCTGCCGCTCGTAACGAGGTTATGTTCATTCCAGCCTGACGAAGAGATTCGAAAGTCAGACACAAATCATAGGCAATCCCTTCCATCAGCGCCTTTGTGACATCGGTGGAAGAACTGGCCAGAGTAAGACCTGTCAGTGTTCCTCGGGATTCCCTCTTGTGCCCCCATGGAACGGTTGCCCCTGAGAAGTGGGGAATTGCCAGGACAGGGGAGGGTTGAGGGCCACTGTTTTCGAGGTTGTGGTTGAGCGTCCTCAAGGAAAGACCTGTAAAGCTCCTTGCCCAATCCAGGACAACCGTGCCGTTTGGACTGAGCGCGAAGACAGCGAGGCCGCCGCCTCCCGGATGAGGACCAAGTGACATAGCCCGGTTCAAAATCTCTACCGAAGGCGGACGGTCAGTGGGAACAATCAGGTCTTCCCAGGATCCGGAGACAAGCCCTCCAACGCCCTTTCCCGACGCCCCGGTTCCCAATGTTGCACAGGATGCGTCGAATCCCCCCACGGCTATTTTCAGCGCCTTGGTGACTCCCAGTTCTGCAGCGAGTTCTGGTTTCAATTCCGCAATGATTTCTCCCCATGGCCGGACAGTGGGCAACGTCCCGGGCTCTATATCAAACTCGGTCAGCCGTTGGGGAGACCAGCCTCCCAATGCGAGGTCGTAAATCATCCATTTTCCAGCCAGGCCTTTATCTGTGATTGCCTTCCCACCAAGGCGGAGGGTCAGGAATTCGTGCCAACCCAGAAAGTACCTCATCCTTTTCGTAATCGATGGATGATGTTGGCGCCACCACAGAAGGCGAGTGACAGGATCCATTCGTTCGGGGAGATGACCGCATGCCAGGTACCAATCGGGGATACTCATGCGCGAGGCGGAGGACAATTCAAACTCAGTGCCGCGAACATCGCCAGCCATTATGCAGGGCCCCAGCGGGCTTCCGTTCTGGTCAACAGGAAAGGCTTCCCTTCCAGAGGCAGAGATAGCCATCATGACAGGGGGGTCCCGCTGAACAGCCCGGGCCCCAAGCACGTGACGCAACCCGTTCAAAGTGGCAGTCCACACTTCTTCCGGTTCTATTTCCCACCAACCGGGTTGCGGTCGTCTCGGAGTCAGAGTTTTGGAGGCATGGGCGAGAGGCTTGCCATTTGAGCGGTAGACTCCGACCTTTACTGAACTGGAACCTACGTCAATCCCAATTAAACTCATAGTCCTCGCTTCCAGGAATGCCCATCGTGCATCTTTGCATCTTGTACCATTTGTTTCAGCAGAGTTTATATGAAGATCCTGCTTTTTTGCTTGGAAAAAAAGAATCTCCCCACCTCAGCCGGAAATTAAAGCTGGGAGCATTTCCCGGGCTTACTCAGATTGAATTCCCATTACCTGAATAGTATTTTTTCAATAAACAAATACTTAATTTCTATAGACAAACCTTGTGAGTTTGATAGTCTGGCTGCAAACCTAGAGGCTGTCTTTTAGTGGTCGTATTGGCTATGGTCATGCGCCAATTGGGTGCGCGAGCGCGGAAGAAATGGTGATTTCAGATTGGGCTCGTGGCCCTCGGCGAGAACGATTTTCAAGGGAATCTGTTAGATGGGAAAGACTACGATGGAAAATTCCGCGGGTGTGGCTGTTATACCGCGGCTTCGGCGGGTACTGACCCTCTGGGACCTGATCATATATGGAATTATCGCCGTAACTCCCAGCGCGCCAGTCACTGTCTTCGGACTGGCGGTGGCGCGCTCGAGGGGTCACGCCGTGGATACCATTCTGATTGCCATGGTGGCTATGCTGCTAACAGCTTTCAGTTACGGGCGGATGGCAGCACTGTATCCTTCGGCCGGCTCGGCATACACCTATGTGGGACGCGGAATTAACCCCCATTTGGGCTTTCTGGCCGGATGGGCGATGCTCCTGGATTACATCCTCATCCCGCTCTTTTGCACAATGTTTGGCACTCTCACCCTTCACCGACTGGTGCCAGAAGTGCCGTTCCCCATTTTAGCGGCAGTTTTTGTTGGCTTCATGACTTTCTTAAATTTACGTGGTGTCCGAGCCACGGCGCGCGCCAACGAGGTTCTCCTCAGCGTAATGCTTGTAGTCCTCTTCACCTTCATCGTGCTCGCCATTCGCTACCTGTTCCATGCCACCGGCTGGCGAGGCATTTTTTCTACGATGCCGTTCTATAATCCCGAGACGTTTGATTTTCGGGCCATCCAAAGTGCAACGGCCTTTGCAGCATTAACCTATACCGGCTTTGACGCCGTCACTACCCTGGCTGAGGACGTCAAGAATCCCAAACGCAGTGTTCTAGTGGCTACTGTGTTGGTATGCCTTTTTACCGGACTGTTTGGTGGTTTGCTGGTCTATCTAGGCCAGTTGGTCTGGCCGGACTATCAAAGCTACACCAACATCGAAACTGCTTTCATGGACATGAGCCAACGGGTGGGAGGGCCCTTGCTTTTTCAAGGAATGTCGCTGATCTTGGTCATTGCCATGCTGGGTAGCGGCCTAGCCGGACAGGTTGGCGCAGGCCGCCTGTTGTTCGGCATGGGTCGCGATAGCGTCCTTCCGAAACGCCCGTTCGCCTACCTTGATCCTAAAAGGAATAATCCTTCCTTCAACATATGGATGATTGGAATCATAGCCTATTTCGGCAGCGTGTCGCTGAGCTACGAGCTGGCCGGAGAGTTATTAAACTTCGGAGCTTTTTTGTCTTTTATGGGAGTAAACCTGGCGGCGGTCTATCAACTCTACTTCGTGGGGGAACCTAGAGATCAAAGGCGACTTTTGAAAGACGCAATTTTACCGGGCTTGGGCTTCCTGTTCTGCTCATGGATTTGGTGGAACCTGGCAATGCCCGCTAAGATCGTTGGCGGATTTTGGATTCTGGGTGGAATTATCTTTGCTGCAGTCAAAACCAAGGGTTTTCGCAGGGCGCCGGTGATGGTCGATTTCAGCGACGCATAGCGTAGTTTTACAATAGAAAAAGGTGAGAACCTT
>DATKMG010000236.1:0-2619 GCA_035541995.1 Terriglobia bacterium | reverse complement strand
CAGCTGTAGCCCCATTCGTTGTCATACCAGGCCAGTACCTTTAAGGTTCGGTCTCCAACCATCTTTGTATAGTGGGCATCCACAATGGAAGAGTGCGGGTTACCTTTGAAATCAATTGACACCAAATCCTCTTCGCAAAACTGAAGAATCCCCTTGAGTTCACCCTCTGCGGCTTGCTTCAAAGCAGCATTGACTGAGTCGGCGGTAGCCGGCTTCTCAAGAAAGGCAACTAAATCCACAAGAGAAACATTCGGAGTCGGGACCCGAATAGCGATCCCATCCAACCTACCTTTCAATTCCGGTAGGACCAAAGCCACAGCTTTGGCTGCCCCCGTTGTAGTTGGAATCATGGAAAGTGCTGCCGCACGGGCGCGGCGCAGATCAGAATGGGGCAAATCCAGGATCCGTTGGTCATTGGTATACGAATGGATCGTGGTCATCGATCCGCTCTGAATACCGAATGTCCGATGAATGACTTTGGCAACAGGAGCCAGGCAATTGGTGGTACAGGAAGCATTCGACAGGATATGATGGATGGTAGGGTCGTAACTCGACTCATTCACACCCAAAACAACGGTGATATCCTCATTCTTGGCAGGTGCCGTGATGATGACTTTCTTCACCGAGCCCTGCAGGTGCTTCAGTGCATCTTCTTTCTTCGTGAATCGCCCCGTGGACTCTATAACAATCTCGACTCCCAAGCTGGTCCAATTGATCTTGGTGGGGTCGATCTCTTTAAAAACCCTGATTTTTTTCCCGTTGACAGAAACAAAAGCCTCCCCTGCAGAGATTTCTGCATCGGCAATACCTAGAACGGAATCGTACTTCAGCAGGTGGGCCAGTGTCTTCGGGTCAGTGATATCGTTGACTGCTAGGAAGTCGAGCGAATCGTCTCGGAGGGCCGCTCTCAACACATTGCGCCCGATTCGGCCAAAACCGTTTATCCCAACCTTAGTCACCATTCATGAATCTCCTTATCATTCCTTTCAAAGTATGAAATCAAAGACAAAAGCTGCTGATGCCAAAACCCTCTAGGACTGCCGCATTGCCTACGCCAACGGTCTTCTATCTCCAGTTTGTCGGCTTCAGACTGGACGCAATCCCTCCCCAGACGCCCTCTCAGCTGAAAAAGACCAGTAAATATAACTGCTTAGCTGAAATGTTGTCAACGGTTTTGGCTTTGAGCCAGACCCCAAAAAGGATATAATAATCGTCTGCACCACGAACCCGTGTTGTTCAAGAACCCTCGACTTTCGTGCGCAACAACTCCATGCATTTTCTTTACAGTCTCTGCTTTACCTTCGCCTTTATCCTCGCCCTCCCTTATTTCCTGGTTCGCGGGATCTGGCAAAAAAAGTATTTCTCCAATTTCCTGCAACGATTGGGGTGGTTGTCTTTGCCGGGGGGGAGACTCGAGGGTGGCATATGGATCCATGCAGTTTCAGTGGGAGAGGTTCTAGCCGTAATCCCACTGATAAGGGCCCTCCAGGTTCGATGGCCCAAGCGTCCATTGTTTGTTTCGACGGCAACACAGACTGGCCAAGCCTTGGCTAAAAGCCGGATAGGGAATTCGGCAATACCCCTCTACTTCCCATTCGACTGGCGTTTTTCCGTAAGGCGCGTATTGGCTAGAATACGTCCAGAGGCAGTTTTGATTGCAGAGACTGAAATTTGGCCCAATTTTCTACGGGAATGTTCTCTTTATGGTATTCCCATAGTGTTGGTCAATGGCAGAATATCTGGTCGTTCCACGCGCAGGTACGGGTGGATCCGCCCTTTTATTCGCAAGACCTTAGGGTACTTCAGCGCTCTTTGTATGCAGACTGAAATGGATCGTCAGAGAGTTCTTAGCTTGGGAGCCCCGCCAAACCGGACCGAGGTTTGCGGCAACCTGAAATTTGATCTCAAACCTGCCGGTGAAGTCAGTCAGCTAGAAGAACGGTACCGCAACCTGCTGTGCTTGCCAGAAGATGCATTAGTGGTGGTGGCTGGAAGCACCATGAAGCATGAGGAGGAACACGTCCTATTTGCATTTGATCGTTTGAAACGACAACATCCTGCTGCGACCTTGATTCTGGCACCGCGTCACCCTGAGCGATTCAAAGAGGTCGAACAGCTTCTGGCTTCCCGACCAGCCACCTACTCAAGAAGGTCCGCCTTGGGGGAGCATCACTCAGCCACGCCCGTGGATATCTGGCTATTGGACTCCATGGGGGAATTGGGAGCGACTTATGCCGTGGCGGATATTGTATTCGTTGGTGGGAGTCTCGTTCCACGTGGTGGCCACAACATCTTGGAGCCCGCCTTGTTCAAGAAGCCGATTCTCTTCGGCCCTTACATGGACAATTTCAAGGAAGTCGCCTCATGTTTCCTGAGCCAGCAGGCTGCTATTCAAGTCAGAAGCCCGGCAGAGCTGACTACGCGTCTACTGGAACTTGCAGGCAACAAGGGGCTGCGCCAAATCATAGGGGAAAACGGTTTCCGGATCCTGTTGTCAAACAGAGGAGCAACTGACCTGGTCCTACGGCGCGTGGAGGAGGTCCTCGAACGAAACCATGGGGGAAATCATTGCGGGAGAAACCTTTGATATCCCTTCTGTCCCCATTCGAATGGGCCTAT
>DATKMG010000235.1:0-10416 GCA_035541995.1 Terriglobia bacterium | reverse complement strand
GTCCAAATTCTGCCAGCAGCACGGAATCTGCGTCCCAGCGCATTCTGGCCGGGCCAGAAACGGGCGGCAAAAGCTTCGTTCACGATGGCGACCTTCTGCGTATCGTTGCGATCCAAATCGGTGAAATCCCGTCCTGCCACCAGCGGGATGCGCAGCGTGGTGAAATAGCGGGGCGCAACGATGGCATATTCATAGGTGGGATTTTCTCCCGGCTTGCGGATATATCCCTCGGCATCGACTCCGTGCCCCTTGCATCCGCCCAGTCCCAAGGGAAGCCAACTGGCATAAGTGGCCTCTTCAACCCCGGGAGTGATGGCCAGCCGCTGGAGCAGCTGCTGGTAGAACTCGCGTCCATTGGATTCCTTGTAGCCACTCATCGCCAAGGGGAGGCCGGCGGTAAGGACATGGTCGGTCTTAAACCCGATCTGAATGGATTGAGCTTTTTTCAATCCTTTGTAACACAATCCTGCACTAACCAGAAGGACGAGGGAAAGCGCCACTTCGGTCACGACCAGAGCTTGACGCCAGTGGTGATGAGAAGTGCTGCCGGCGGCCGTGCGGCCAGATTCCTTGAGGATAGAGGACAGGCGCAATTGAGAGGTCTTTAGCGCCGGAACAATACCGAACAAAATCCCGGTCGAGAGCGTGACCACCATAGTCATGCCCAGGGTGGTGGCGTCGAGTTGATAACCAAAAATCGACACCGGGAGGTTGGTGACCGGAAGAAATCGCCCGATCAGGGAGACCCCCCAACTGGCGACCAGGATGCCTCCGGCTCCGCCCAAAAGCGACAAGAAGATGCTTTCGGTCAACATCTGGCGAACCAACTGCCAACGGGAAGCACCGGCGGACAAGCGGATGGCGATTTCCTTCTGCCGGCTGATGGCTCGCGCCAGCAGTAGATTGGCCACATTGGCGACAACAATCAGCAACACACCCAGACTGACAGCCAGCAGAATGCGCAGAGCCGGTCCAAGTATTTGCTGCGCACCGTAGGGAACCTTTGAGTAAGGAACCACCCGATGGTGAACTTCGCGATTGGTGTCCGGGTATGTGGCCGCCAATTGAGTGTCCAGCAAAGAAACAGCGGCTTGCGCCTGTTCAATTGTCACTCCCGGTCGAAGCATGGCGAAATTATGGAATCCACGGTTGTTCCGGTAGCGGATGTCATCGGCACGGCCGCCCACTTGATCATACATGGAAATAGGGGCCCAAAAATCGCAGCCGAGACCAGTCATGGTGCCTTTGAATATCCGCGGTGTGACTCCAATGATGGTATAGGGGAGCCGATTGATTTTAACAACCTGGCCCAAAACATTCGGATCCCCGGCAAACCGACGCCGCCACAAGGTTTCGCTGATCACCAGAACGGGATTGCCGCCCGGCTTTAAATCCTCGTCCGGGAGAAAAGTCCGGCCCAACAGCGGCTTCACACCCAGAAGTTCAAAAAGGTTGGCGGTTGCCACCTGTCCGTAAACCCAATCTGTTTGCTCATCGAAAGTCAGGCTGGCCGGGGAGATTTGCGAAGCCACTGCGCCGGCAAAGACGGCTTCGAGCGCTCCCAGATCACGGATGTCAGGGAGCGAGGTGTTGCCGCCGCCTTGATTGGAAACGAGGCCAACAATCTGCTCCGGATGGACGGCGCCGGGGATAGGATCCCACAGGATCTTCTGAATCCAGCAGAGCACGGTGGCGTTGGTGCCGATCCCCAGCGCCAGCGAAAGCAGGATAATCGCTGTCACCCCCGGAGACTTGCCCAGAATTCGCAATCCGAACTTAAGATTTTGCAGCAATTGATGCATGAGTTTCTCCCCCACCGACTTTCCATTATTCTGCAATTGATCTGCCACTGGTTCATTGTTCGCAATTGTGTTGAGAAGTTAAGGCTTGTGGATAAACTCGTTTCTGGACTGAAACTGACCATGTTCTTAAAATGTACGGTTCTGGGAGGCCCTTTCCCACTAACGGACATATCAAGATGTATACCACGATGGGCCACACCTCATTATTGCCTTTCTCTCTTTGAGACGTCCGACCGACATGGTTCATTTAAGGGCAAAGAGACTAGGAAGGAGGAAGGCAAGATCGAACTTACATCGCAAGTCGCTTCATACCCAGTAATTCCGGTCCAGGCTACGGTATTGGATAGCCTCTGAGATGTGGCCGGGTTTGATGTGTTCAGACCCTTCCAGGTCGGCGACTGTTCGGGAGACCTTCAGGATGCGGTCATAGGCTCGGGCGCTGAGGCCCATCTTGGTCATGGCGTACTCCAGGTGTTTTCGGGACTCTTCGTCAATCTCACAATAACGTCGAATCAACCTGGGCGTCATCTGGGCATTTGAGTAAACTTTCTCCCCCTGGAAACGCGACTGCTGAATCTTGCGAGCCAAACTCACTCTTTGTCGAATCTCGGAAGATGGCTCTCCCGGAGCTTTACTGGCTAAGTCGCTGTACTTGACGGCAGGAACATCAATGTGGATGTCAATGCGGTCCAGGAGTGGTCCCGAGATCCTCGACACGTAGCGTTGTATCAGGGTGGGCGTACATGAACACTCCCGTGTGCTGTCTCCGAAGAAACCGCAAGGGCAGGGGTTCATGGCCGCTGCCAGCATGAACCGGGCAGGGAAAGTCAGAGAGGTGGAAGCCCGTGAAATGGTAACCTGCCCGTCCTCGAGGGGTTGCCGCATCACTTCCAGGACATTGCGGGCGAATTCCGGCAATTCGTCCAGGAATAACACTCCGTTATGGGCCAAACTAACTTCCCCGGGCTTGGGAATCACACCACCGCCGATGAGGCCAGCGTCTGATATCGTGTGGTGAGGTGACCGGAAGGGGCGACCTTTGACCAGGCCTGAATCCGATCCCAGCAGTCCGCTTACGGAATGAATCTTCGTGGTTTCAATGGCTTCCTCAAAATTCAGCGGTGGAAGAATCGAAGGGATCCGCTTCGCCAGCATGGTCTTGCCGGAACCCGGCGGTCCTATCATCAGAATATTGTGCCCTCCCGCAGTAGACACTTCCAGGGCTCGCTTGGAATGAAATTGCCCCTTGACGTCCTTGAAGTCGAGGGGATAGGACCCGGCTTCATTGAGAAGTGCCTCCGGATCCACGCGAATCGGCTCAACCAGAGAAGTCCTGTTGATGAGATCCAGGACTTGAGGCAGGCTCTTCAATCCGTATACACAAATACCGCTGACTACCGCAGCCTCCCGCGCATTGTCATAAGGAAGGACCAAATGCGGTATACCCCGCTGCTGAGCAGCCACCGCGATCGATAGGGCTCCCTTAATCGGTCGCAGTCCTCCGTCTAGCGACAATTCTCCGAGAAACAAGTACTCTTCGATGTTCTTGTTGAGAATGGTGCCGTTGGTACCCAAAATACCGATTGCCATAGGCAAATCAAATGATGACCCTTCCTTCTTGATATCAGCGGGGGCCAGATTCACTGTGATGTTCTGGAATGGAAAATCCAACCCGCAGTTCTTAATGGCCGAGCGGATCCGCTCCTTGCTTTCCTTGACTGCGGCATCGGGCAATCCCACCGTCAAGAAGTTCCCGCTTCCAGCCGAAACATCCACTTCGACATCGACCATATAGGCGTCAATCCCGAAAACAGCTGCACTTAGAGCCTTGAAAAGCATTAGACCATTAGACCAAATGAACCCGAAATCAAAATCCAGGGTTGGGAGATTTATCTGAGTAACACCGAGGGGTTAAGGCCAAACAATTCCTTATCTTTTTGCCGCAAGAACCGAAGAGGAATTGTGGGGCAAAGCATAACAGTTTCAGTGCTGGGAATAAATGTTTTTTTCCCATCACAAAGATCGAGCTCCAGAATACTGAGGTGCAATTTCTATGTCAGAGCTAAACAACCTGATTGACCAAGCCAGGACCAGCTTACTTTGCCTAGATGCGCTTCTCCAGAAAGCCAAACTGCTGGATAGGGTTGAATCCGTTAGCGCCGATGCCAACTCAGATGGAATTCAACGCCGCTTTGAGAACCTTATTAAGATGGTTGAAATGCTCCCGGAGAACCTGAAACTCGAAGAACGAATGATGAAGAAAGAGGAGATGGAGGTTCTGCTACGACAAATGGAAGGTCTCTGGAAGAAACTGGAGGCCTCTTTGACGAAAATCGGGTCGGCTGTCGAAACTAACTTGAACAGTCTCAATGAGACCATCGAGCAGCTTAATGTGAAATTTGCCCCTGAAGCTGCAAGCGGCGGGACTCGACCCTCATCGACCGAAGTCCAGGAGATGATCGGCAAATGCAGGCAATTATTTGAGGATCATCAATTTGAAGCCTGTATAAGAATGGTCCAAGAGGTTTTGAGGGGAGATCCGGGTAATCCGGAGGCGAGTTGCCTGCTGAGTGAGGCTCAGCGGAGGTGGGAAGACCAACGATTGGAAGAAGAACTGGCTGTTCATGTCGACAACCTCAAGAAAGAGGCAATGGAGAACTTTGAGAAGGAGCGATATGAAGAATGTGTTGGGATGTTCCGGTTTCTATGTGAAATGGATCCGCAAAACCGGACGTTACGCGATTACCTGGAGCTCAGCCAGCAGAAGGCCCAGGAGTTAAGGGACAACAAAACTCAGCCCAAGCCGCCGTCGACGGCGACTCCATCTAAGATTGAACCGTCAACGATCCCTGCCCGGATGGAACTCAATCCGAAGCCCCAAGCCGAATCCGAACCAAGCCATACGACGACAGGAATAAGTCTCTCTCCTCGCGCGGAGGCAGGTTCTGGCCAGCCTCAGATTCCAGCTGGGCTCCCCTTCCTTCGGCCTGTTGCCCGCGGGGATCAAGAGGGTGAGAATGAAAGTAGTGTAATGGAACCGTCCTCAGATGAACCTGAGCGGTCAGTCGCGACCGCCGCTTACCTGAGCCCAAAGAATATCAAGTGGGTCGGAGTTATGGTGTTGTCCTTAGCCGTCATCGGGGGATTGGTTCTGGGGATTCGTTCCCGTCGGCCTGCTCCAATGCCATTGACCGGCAGCCTGTCTGTGCAGACAGTCCCGCCGGGGGCCAGGGTCTCTGTAAATGGCGAATTCAAAGGAATATCTCCTCTGTACCTTAAAGCTCTCGAGTTTGGGAATTACGAGGTCCGCACTGAAAAGGATGGATACCAGCTAAATTCTCAGACTTTGCAAGTGAACAGTCAGACCCCTGTTCAGATTTCCGTATTGCTTGAGCCCTCAAACACTCCGCCACCCGTGGAGGTGAACCTCGAGGAGAGGGCAGGTAATCTTTTTGAACAAGGGAAATTTCTCGAATCTAACCGGGACTGTGATGCAATTCTTGCCTCTGAACCGCAAAGTGGATTTGCTTTAAATCTGAAGGAGAAGATCCGTCGCGCCCTCCTGAAGCAGGGTAATCAATACATGCAGAAAAGCCGCTGGGAAGATGCACGTGCTGTTCTGAACAATGTGCTGGTTGTTTCCCCTCGCGATCCCGAGGCGATGGCGGCCCTGAAAACTGTAAAGCTAAAATCCAAAAAAGGGCCAACGGTCACAGAATCAAAAGAAAGTCTCGCGCAAGCTAAAATCAATGAATTGAGAGACCAACTGACGGCGGCTACCAACTCGGGGAACTATTTTCCTCCAAAACCCGGAAATGTAGTCGATTTGGTAGCCCAGCTGAACCAGCTTTCGCCGGATGACCCAGTCGGCAAAGAGAAGATGGACCAAATCTACCGCGACCTCCTCAGTCAGATGCAAAAACGGTTGCAGGCCCGCGATTTTGAGAATGCCAAGGCCGTGGCCAGGCAACTTCAGCCCTATTTCGCAGAACGGAGTGAATTTAAGAATCTGCGCGAAACCTTGAAAGCAGAGGAGTCAAAAACGACAGAGGCTAAGACCTCCTCAGTTCAGAAGGCCGAAGCAGCAATGAACGCTGGGCATTATGTTCTGCCCGTGAGTGACAATGCTGTCGTCTACTGCAATCGCGTCCTGAGCCTGGAACCACTCAACTCCAAGGCACTTTCTATGAAACGCGACAGTCTGAATAAAGCCTCATCTCAAGCCAGAGACTGGGTTCAACAAGGGAAGTACGAAGAGGCTCGCAATACCTTTGTGGCGTTGCTCCAGCTTTCACAAAACGATTCGTCGTTCCCTTTTAGCGCCAAAGAGTTGAAAGCGGAGATAGACAGATTGGAGTTCACTACATTCCCGGTGCTTCATGACCACACGCTTGGTAACTGCGTCGGGCGACTGAAAATGAATGGGTATGTGCTGATGTACATTCCAAACGGAGACCCCAAATGCGCTTTTACCCAAAAAATAAGCGACGGTATTCAGGTGGAACCGGGAGACAAACTCAAAGTGCAACTTAGGTCCAAAACCTACCGATTTGAACCCAGCCCTCCAACAAGCAAGGATGACAGCCGGGAAAAAATCAATACCATGCACCAGAAGTTGAAACAACTCATGGCTAAAGGAACATGAAGATCCGGGGTGTAAGCAAATACGTCCCCTTGCTCAGGGTATTACTCTGTTTTTTGCGTTAGCCCGATCAGTCTCTTGGATTGCAGCGGAAAATCCTGAACCCTTGTGAGGGTCAACGGTTCAGGTAGAGGGTGAGTCGGTCCCCCACCTTCAAGGTAGAGTCCTCGGAAAGGTTGTTCCAGTTCCGGATCATGTCAACAGTGGTGTTGTAGTTTGAAGCAATCGCAAATAGGGTGTCTCCTTTTACCACGCGATGAACCACCTTGGTCAGCTTTCCTTGTGCGGCCCCAGTTTTGGCCTGTTTACCTCCTTCCACCAGAGCAGCAGGGGCGACGGTACTGGCCGAGGCCTGAGAGCCGGGATAAAGCAGCAGGACTCGACCCTGCTTTAGCGGGGCTTTGGTGTGTATCCGGTTCCAACGCTGGATCTGCTGAGTTGTTACATCGAAGTCTCTCGCTATGCTGGAAATGGTATCTCCAGGCTGGACAGTGTATCTCACCTGGTTTCCCTCTTTTTCCACAATCAATCCGGACGCACGTCCCGGTGTTACAGGAATGATCAGCTTCTCGCCGACTTGGATTTTTCTGTTTTCATCGAGATTGTTGGCTTGAGCAATGGCGTAGCTGGCTGTGCGGTATTTTTTGGCAATAGTCGACAGGGTCTCCCCTTCTTCGACTCGGTGTTTCCGCCAAGTAACGCGCATTTCTTCCGGAATAGCGGCGATCTCTTCCGAAAATCTGTCTTTAGTCCCGGCCGGCAAGTAAAGTGTGAATTCAGGATCATTTCGCGGAGTGGTAAGCTTTCTGACATGGGGATTGAGGTCACGGATTTCCGAGAGGCTGAGATCCAGAGCTTCGGCCACCAGCCGCAAATCGAGAGCGCTGTTAATCTTGACCTTGTCTGTATTGATAGGCGGGTCAGAAGAAACCTGAAAACCGTACCGGGCCTGATCTTTGGAAATCAGCGCGATGGCCATGACAATGGGGACATAGTCAACCGTGTCGGGATGTAATGTCCCTCGCCTTGCCAGCTCCCAGTAATCGGCGTATCCGGTTCGTTCGACAGCGCGCTCGACATTTCCCGGTCCGGTGTTGTAAGCGGCCATGGCCAACAACCAATCGCCAAACTGGAGATAAAGATCCTTGAAGTGCCGGGCGGCTGCTCGAGTCGATTTCTCAGGATCTGACCGCTCGTCGACCCACCAGTTTTGCCTCAGATCGTACTCCTTCCCTCGCCAAGATTGAAATTGCCAAAGTCCCTTGCACTTGGCCCTGGACAGAGCGAGAGGTTTAAATCCACTTTCAAGCTGGCAAAGATAAATCAGATCCTGGGGAACTCCCTCCTCAGCCAGGATCTTTGAGATCATCTCCTGGTAGCGTCCTCTTCTCTGCATCCCCAACTCCATGACTTTCCTGCCACGGTTTTGGAAATAGTTCACGTAGCGGAGAACAGCATCATTGACAACGATGGGCAGGTCATGTGGAATCTTCTTGAGGGTTTCTTCTGCCAGCTGTCTCGAACCGGGAGCAACAGTGGAAGGGACCTCGGCGGTCGCGATCTCATCAATGGGAGCAGCTTCATAATTCTCTTCTGTGAAGCCATCTCCGGCTCTGAGAGCGGCCATTTCGTAGTTGAAAATGCGATCAATCAACCCCTCATATTGGCGCTGCAATCGCTCGTCTTGGCTGATCGGGACCCCAGACCGCAGTATGATATCCAATGACTCATCAAAATCGCGCTTGGCCTTATCCAGAAATCCAGAGTTAAGGTTTCTTTCACCCTGAAGAAACTTCTCTTGAGAACGTTGTATGATTTGGTCCACAAGGTCCGGCACAAAGACGGAAGGGACCTTCTCGTACTCCAGCTGGATCCGGGGAGGGGGAAGTACTGGAAGTTGCATGTGGGCAGAGGGCGCGGAGTCGGGGATGGGTGTATTCACAAGAGGCTTGTTGGTTGGAGTGGTTTTGCAGGAACCAAAACCGACCAGAAGGATAAGGAAGAATACGGCTTGCGACCCTTTGTGACCCATGGGGTCAGTCATCTTCCGTACCTCCAATCCAAGGAAGCGATGTGAATGCATCAATTACAAGTCAATCGCGGGGCACCGACGGGAGGACTTGAAGTTCACGCAAGTCCTAAGAACTAGCAAATTAGCACTCGAAGATCTCTTGGTAACAACCTGCGGCCGTCCGAAGTTCAGCGCACTCCAACCTGTTGATTTACGGGAATATAGTACAAGATACATTACGGAGAATCAACTCTTTTCTTTGTCAGATTGGAAGATCTCTTACCCGCACAGACAAGCTCTGTTCCCCCGACTAATGGAACTGATTGGAGAAACCTCGTTGTCACACACAATACGTAGTTTAGTTAAGGTAATAGACCCCGACGCTTCAGCGCGAGAGACTTTTCCCGGTTGTGACCTCCCTAGGTACAACTCTCTGAAATAGATCATGCGCATACCCTTCTCAGTTTCGCGACAGTCTCAAAATGGTGTGTCTGGGGAAAAAGATCGAGAATCTCCAAAGAGCTGACCTCGTATTGATGCTTCAAGAAAACACCCAAGTCTCGAGATAACGTGGTTGGATCGCAGGAAACATAAACCACGAGTGGGGCTCTCAAACAAGCAACTTCTGCCACCGTATCCATGGGCAGCCCGGCCCTGGGAGGATTCAACAAAACCAAGTCAAGGGCCCTGAGTCTGTTGCGGTGTTCACGTAAGAAGACCGTTGCTTCTTGGGTAAAGAGCTGACAATTCGAGAACCGGTTGAGAACCAAGTTTCTTCGCAGGTCTCTGCCTGAAGAAGGGCTCAGTTCGACAGCCAATACTTGATCGAAGCGCCTGGCGAGGGCCAAGCTGAAGAAACCTACCCCACTAAACAAATCCAAGGCCGTCCGTCCCGTAGCCTCGACCGACGCACAATTGCGCAGGGTGCTCAGCATGAGTTCATTCACCTGAAAGAATGATCCTTGCCCAACCTGATAAACGAGATCCCCAACCGTCTTTGAAACAAATCCACGCCCCGTTACTAGTATTGATCGACCAAACCTCTGAGAAACGTAAGTGCTGGCCTGTCGGAACCACGCACGATCAAATTCCCGGATTATTCCTGCAAGGTCTTCATCTGAGGCTTGCTGGGATTCAAGTTGAAACTCTACAAGGAATTCCTCATTGTCACCCTGAAGGATCTCAACGCTTGTATGTCCATTCATAAGTAAGTATCGGGCGTTCAACCACTTCATCAACCGCTCGGAAAAAAGCCACAGGGGTGTCAAAGTAATTAAACAGTCATTCAGCAGGGCAATTTCATGGGTACCTGTTCGGTAGAATCCCCAAACTAGTTGGTCGCCATCCCATTTGACTTTCAGTTGAATCCGATTCCGGTAGTGCCAAAACGGAGAGGGTGTTGATTTTATTTCGGATGCGAGGAATTGGATCTTTCCGATTCGTTGGAGGGCATCAACTAGAATCTCTCGTTTGGCCGACAACTGGGTTCCTTCTTCAATCTGCTGGAGATCACAACCGCCGCAGATGCCGAAATGGGGACAAGGAGGAAGCTTTCGAACTGGAGAGGGTTGGAGGACCTCAAATTCGAGGGCCTCAATGTAGCTTTTTCGATCCTTAACGGACCTGACTAGAATATGGTCTCCCGGCGCAGAAAGGGGGACAAAAACGGGCCGACCTTCGTATAAACCATACCCCCTGCCTCCAGGGATGAGCCTTTGAATGGTTACTGAGAAAGGCATGGCGAGAACATGTTACGGATATCATATCAAGGGTCTCAGGTCAGAAGATAGGCCAAGGGAAAACGGAAAAGCGACAGACATTAAATGAAATTCGACTCTGAGCCTCAGACCCTGGATTTTCTGGTTGGAGCTCCTAAACCTTGGCATTTATCCCCTAAAAGACCTGCAATGACCTGCGACCAATGACCTGGCCCTAGTACTTGTCTCCTGAAGACTAGTTCA
>DATKMG010000234.1:0-9274 GCA_035541995.1 Terriglobia bacterium | reverse complement strand
GAGCCGAACCGGTTTCGTCCGGCGAGGAGGCGATCCGGGAACTGGCGGCCGCAGACTCGAAGGACCCCTACTCGCTGGTTCTGATGGATTGGCATATGCCGGGGATGGACGGCCTGGAGGCTAGCCGGATCATCAAGCTTGGAGGGCGACTCAAGAATATCCCGCGCATTGTGATGGTCACTGCTTTCGGGCGCGAGGAGGTTCGGACGGAGGCGGAAAAGATCGGCGTCGACAACTATCTGTTGAAGCCCGTCAGTGCCTCAACGCTTTACGACACCCTGATGGAACTGTTCGGCGTGGCCCCTGCAGATTTGGCTGGCTCTCGCCTTTCCCGAGACGAGTCGAGCGTTCATGATGCTAGTGGCGCGCGGATTCTTCTGGTGGAAGATAACGACATGAACCAGCAAGTGGCGACCGAGCTGTTGGAGAGCGCCGGGGCCCTTGTGACGATAGCCAACCACGGCGCTGAAGCGGTCAGGATTCTGAAGGAAGGCTCCGGGACGCCCGGGTTCGACGTCGTTTTGATGGACCTGCAGATGCCGGAGATGGACGGATACACCGCCACAAGACTATTGCGTGCAGATCCGCAGTTTAAAGACCTTCCGATTATAGCGATGACGGCGCATGCCTTAGTAGAAGAGCGGCAGCGCTGCCTGGACGCCGGCATGAACGACCATTTGACTAAGCCGATTGAGCCGGACGCATTGTTCGCAACACTGAAGCGCTGGACGAAACGGGGCGGAACGGCCTCGGTTGCGGTGTCTGCGAAGCTGGTTCCGGAGACCAATGAGGTCATGTTGCCTGAGATCGAGGGCATTGACCAAGGCGGCGGCCTGAAGCGCGTTGCTGGAAACAGAAAGTTATATCGGAGCCTCCTTGGCCAGTTCGCCAGCAAGCAGGGCGACGCAGGCGCACAAATCACAGCCGCACTCCGGAGTGGAGACCATGCGCTGGCCGGCCGCATCGCGCACACCGCAAAGGGCGTGGCCGGCAACCTCGGGATAGAGTCCATTCAGTTGGCTGCGGAGAAGCTCGAACGGGCCATCCGGGAAGAGGATGCGTCTGCGCCGGCCATGGCCGCAGAATTCGAGTCGGCGCTCAGGCGAATGGTTCAGGCCATTGAAAGCGGGCTCGCCGAAGGCGCGCCTTCTGCTCCTGCCCGTAAAAGCCTGGAAGCCTTCAATCCGGAGCTGGCGTCGGCGGCCGTAAAACGGCTCAGGACGCTGATTAGCGCCAACGATGGCGACGCGGTTAATGTCTTCCAATCACTAGAAACTGCCCTGGCAGGAATTGTCGACAAACCGCAGCTCGATGCACTCCAGAATGCTCTCGAAGAATTTGACTTCGACGGAGCACTATCGAAGCTTGCCGAGATCAGCAGATTGTGCGGCATGGGCCAGGAATGAACCTTCGGCTCGGTTGGCCGGAATGTAACTCAAGCCTAAAATCCCATTCTCGTGAAAGTGAGCCCTGGCAGTAGTAACGGTTTTCTGTTCAGAATTGCTCAATTGGTGTGAGCTCAAGCTTGAGAGACTCATTTCGTCCATCTCGCCGGTTCGGACAATTGTCTGTGACTTCAGGGAGTTTTGCTGTTCTCTCCCTATCCCTTTGCCCATTTCTTTCCCAGCGGCTACAGGTTTGCCTTCCTTCATCTCATGGACAGCCTCTTCCGAGCCCTCTTTTACTTCCTTTCCGGCCCCTTTGAAGCTGCCGCCGACTGATTCCGGACCGACGCCTAGTTTACCCGCTGTCTCTGGGTCCAACCGACCCGTCGTCACTTCCAGTTCCTCGGCCTTTTGATACTCCCGAAGTGCAGCTCGAGTCTCCACTCCCATCAAACCATCCACATTGCCAGAGTAATACCCCTTGTCGTGCAAGGATTCCTGTACTTTTTTGATATCTCCACAGTTTGTGGTTCGATGGTAAGGGAGGTAAAAACTTATTTGTGGCTAATGTGCAAAAGGGAACATCATTTGCCCTAATGCCTCGTGGAAAATCACAAAAAATAGAAAACCGGAGGGAAGAATATGGTTTGCCCAAACTGCAGCTCCTGGATGCCAGGAGAACATGATTGGTGTGCCTATTGCGGGAAGGCTATAGATTCACCCAAATCCCGCAGGTCCCCACTTTTGATCTTAGCAGGCGCTTTGATGCTTTTGACAATTGCTTTAGGCTTCCATTTCCTGTGACCTTCTATGGACATTTTTTTAATAGAGATTGACACTGCTTTCTGCATTCAGCGCATGTTTGCAACTCGTGATACTTTAAGCATTCCGCCAGTCATGTGCAGTACGCACTAATCAGAGTTGCCTTTCAGACGAATCATTTATACCCGCCTCTTAAAAATATCGACCACTGTCGTAAAATACGGCACAGCAACGTTTAAAACAGCAGCCGACAATTTCAGTCTAGAGAATCTTGATTTATAGTTCACTTGGAAGTGAAAAATCGGCTTAACCTATAGAGACCCATCAAGCAGACCAAGCAGCAGGCAAGTGGAAAAAATATCCAATTGAGTATATTTTTCCCAGGGAACGACCGTAAGCCAGCAAGCCAATTCTCAGGGAACGGTAGCAGATTTGTGACACCTCCTGCTGGAAAAGCTTATCCCACCTAATGTTCGACGGGTATTTGTGTGGCTATGTCTTTACGTTATTGGAGGGGTTTTGAGAGTTTGGTCCTTCTGTTGCTGTGTCCTATTCCACCTCAGACATCTGGCAACTTAAGGAGGATCACAATGAGAAGTGGCGGATTTTTGGATGTATATAAGGAAGAAAAAAGGCCGCAATTTGAAACCCTTTTTGGTGGAATAAGCGTTGGAAAGCGCATACTCCATTACTCCAGAAATCAAACTGTCTTCACTCAGGGAGACGAGGCGGCTGCCGTTTATTACATCCTGCAAGGCCAAGTGAGGGTGACTGTGGTATCGTTTGCAGGAAAAGAGGCAACTCTCTCGGTCATGGGCCCGCAGGAGTTCGTCGGGATGGAATGCCTTAGTGGTCAATGCCAACGTCTAGGTACGGCCTCCACATTGGAACCCTCAGAACTCATCAGGATAGAGAAAAATGTCATGCTGCAAGCTCTTCGAGAGCAACCGCAGCTCTTCGATTTCTTCTTGTCCCGTCTGTTGAATCACAATCTCAGCCTCCAAAAGGATCTTTGTACTCAAATCTTCGATCCGAGTGAGCGGAGACTCATGCGGGTCCTGTTGAAGCTAAGCAGGTTTGGGCAACCCTGTGACGAATGCGTTCAACTGCGAAAGATCTCGCACGATACTTTGGCAACCATGGTCGGGACTACCCGCTCCCGTGTGACCTATTTCATGAATAAGTTTAAGAAAATGGGTGTTGTTGGTTACGGGAAAGGAATTCAGTTCGACCCCTCCCGATTGTCACATGTTCTTCAAGAAGACTGACCTGAACAATCGGTGGCTATTAGGCGCCGGGTGTACGTGTTTGCTCCGTAAAGCAGCGGCCACCCGGCTTCGTTTTCCACCAGATACTCTATCCTCTTTCCCTGCCAATCAGCCATCCCACCGCGAGCCCTGGGCCTGTCGCGATGAGAAGCGCAGCGAACGGTTCTTTCTTCGTCCGGCGCTCAATCTGAGTCCATCCTTCTTTACTAACCCGACGTAGAGACTTCTTGAAATTGGCAACACAATCGACCGCAGCCTCCGTATTATTGCCTGCGCCTACTGCAATCCGGAAACCGATTTTTTTGAGATATTGCGTGTCTCTATTGGGATTCTTAATGGTTATATGCGTTGCCTGCAGTGGCAGGGATTGAGTTTCTGTTTGGGCCTGGAATTGTTGAGAGACTCTCGTGCATGCCCAGAGCAAGGATGAGTTCAAACAAGGGGTCAATCCCGGCAGAGGTTCAAGGCAACCTTGCAGGAGTTCCCTACCGATGGGGTCTCAGCATCCGCTTGTACAATATTCGCAATTAGGATTAATCTCAAGCGCGACCTGATTTCCCCCTGCCGGATTGATTGACGTTCCATCCATAAGATCATCCTTTGCGGGCACCTGAGACAACCAAGATAATTCCTCCCGCTAAGGCGACGCCACCCACGAATGGAGGGATGGGAAAGGTCTTATGTGTTTCTTTGGTAGCCTGTATAGGCCCAATATCCAGCACTTTTTCCCGCTTCGTGTAGGAGAACCCCTGGTAAGCGAGCATACCTACCCCCAGCACTATTAGAAGGAGGCCAATCAGAGTTAGTGATTTCATTATTAAAGTGTACTCCTTTCTGCCGGTTTACACCGGCGTTCTCCCTTGGATGACCCGAATCAAAACCACTGCGATGGCGAGAACCAATAAGAGATGAAGGTATCCTCCAAGGGTGTAAGAACTTACTACACCAAGTAGCCACAAAACTAAAAGAACAACAAAGATGGTCCAGAGCATTGTTTGTCTCCTTTGCGGACATTGATAGTGGTGAACCTGGTCTCGTATTCTTAGGTATTGCCTCTCGAAAAACTGTTCAAAATTGCTCGGCGCTCTAGGCAGCTTTTCCGAGGCTTTTGCCGCATCTCAAGACAGCTTCACCAAAAACTAGGTCTCGCGTAGCTACGAGGATGCTTACGGTCGCTGATACGATAATGGATATGAATGGAGGAAAAGAGCGCGATAGCAAGGGACTGCACTTGTAGTCCCTTTGCTCGCCCTCTCTTCAGTTTTTCCTTAACTCGCAAAGACGCCCGGCCCCTAGCAACCCCTCCGTTTCGATCGCTGCTATGGAATCTTTCTTGATCACTTTCCGAGTCGAGTCCTCCAAATTAGCAATAGCAAAAGTATGGTGGCTTAGTGTTGAAGGGAAAGTCGGAACACGTCAGGATGTATTATCAGTGGAACAGGCGGCGATATGCCCTGATTGTGAGATGATGGTATAGTTCAAAGAAAAAAACGGGTCAACAAATGGCCGATCTGGGTTGACGTGTTGTCGTGGAGGTCGAACATGATTCTTGAGACTGTTTTTACTATGGATACATCCAGCATCAAGTTTGGGACTGGCGCGACCCGTGAGGTTGGCCACGACCTGCAGCAGTTAGGTGTAAAGCGAGTCATGGTCGTCACCGACCCTAATCTGGCAAGCAGCCAACCTGTCGTTGTGACGCTTGCATCGCTACGGTCAATTGGGATCGATGCAGTCCTGTTCGATCAGGTGCGGGTCGAGCCAACCGATATGTCCTTCAAAGAAGCGATCCGCTTTGCACTGGAAGGCCAGTTTGATGGGTTCGTTGCCGTTGGCGGCGGCTCGAGTATCGATACAGCAAAGGCGGCGAATTTGTATGCCACCTACCCGGCAAACTTCCTGGCCTACGTGAATCCACCCATTGGCGAGGGGCGTGCGGTACCTGGCAGACTGAAGCCCCTGATTGCGATTCCGACCACCGCAGGGACGGGCAGCGAGACGACGGGGGTTGCCATTTTCGACTTCTCCGAGCTGCACGCCAAGACAGGCATTGCTCATCGTGCTTTGCGACCGGTGATGGGTGTGATCGATCCAGACAACACTCGTGCGCTGCCCAGGATGGTTGTAGCGTGTGCCGGATTAGACGTGTTGAGCCATGCGCTGGAGTCGTTCACGGCGCTTCCCTATGGGCGAAGACCCGCACCCGAACATCCTCGACTACGGCCTGCCTATCAAGGGTCAAACCCCATCAGCGATATTTGGGCGGCTCGGGCAATTGAAATGGTTGCGCAGAATCTGCTTCGGGCACTTGAAGACCAGGAAGATGACGAAGCGCGGGGCGCGATGCTGCTGGCTGCGACCATTGCCGGAGTTGGCTTTGGCAATGCTGGCGTCCATTTGCCGCATGGTATGTCCTATCCGGTCTCTGGTATGGTGCGCAGCTATATGGTGGAAGGCTATCCCACACATCACCCAATGATTCCACATGGGATGTCCGTAATCCTCAATACGCCGGCCGTAGTTCGCTTTACGGCAGCGACAGACCCGGAACGTCATCTCCATGCGGCCAGCTTAATGGGGGTGGATGTATCAGATGCAAAAGCAGAGGACGCTGGTGAATTATTGGCGGGGGCCATTATCGCGCTGATGAGAAAGACGGCCATGCCGAATGGTCTGAAAGCTGTTGGGTTTGGCCCGGAGGATGTAAATCAATTGGTGGAGGGGACATTGCCGCAGCATCGTGTCACCAAGCTATCGCCACGGGCGGCGAATGTTGACGACCTAAAGCAGCTATTCTTGGACTCAATGACGTTGTGGTAGCCCATTTTTCGCAATGGCGTGCGGGAATGAGACCAAAAGAAGGCAATGAAAACGGCATGACTACTCTGGATACTCCCGATAGGCCCCAAATTCGGCCAGATCATCCTCACCGAGCCAGGCTGGCGGTTCGACCGAGGTCAGTCCCAGCTCCTGCTCGATCTGCCTCCAGAGCCGGGTTCGTGCATACCGCTGGTGGACAAGCTGAAACTTCGTCTTGCTCAAAAGAGCACGAGCCTCCTCGCTTTTCCCCTGGTCAATCAACAAACTGACCCGGCGCTCAATCAACCACTCATCTTCAAGTGCTGAAACCGCATCGAGCCAGTGCGCTCGCTCCTCCAATGTCTCTTTTCCCAAGGCGGCAAGGGCGAGATCGCGTTCGAATACCACTTGAGCATGCAAAGCGAGGGCCTCTGATCCGATCGCTCTAAAGCATTCGACGGCGCCCCTGGGATCGTGCCGACCGCGACGCAAAAGGCATCCAGCCAGAGCTCGGGCCCGATCGTCTCCGGAGAGTCTCAAGCTTTCAAGAGCTTCATCTATTTGGTCACGCCCTGCCAGCCATGCACCCAGCTGGAACGCCCATTGGCCCTTGGAACTTCCCTCCGTCACGGAACAGGCCCAGCGTAAGGCTTGGCCAAGCTCTGGCATCCCGCTGACCGCCCAGCGATTGTCGTCAAGATCCGGAGGACTCGGCAACCCCCCAATCTGTCCGTTTCGGAATGCGAATGATAACTCCTCCCAGAGTGAAACCTCCTGTTGGCGTGCCCAGCCGAACCGAGGCATTCTTTCTATAGGTTGCAGTGGGGGAGAAGGAAGACCAATTGTTTCGATATCCAGGGGCGTATTTGACGGGATCCAGAATTCAATGTGATGCCGTTGCTGACCTGGTTGCAGGTGGTCTTTAATGGACTGGTCGATCAGAGGGCCGGCTTGAATCTCCAGACATTGATCCCGATTAAGCGTATACTGGCTGACCCACTCCTGATGGGGACCGACGCCATCCGTCCAGAGTTTGATTCCAGGGGTCAGCGCAGGATCAGCCACATGGTAAAGGCCTGAACCTAAACTGGGAGTAAAAGCTCCGAAAGCGCAACAATGGGGCTTCCTCCAGAAGAACCCCGCCATGCGGTGGACATCGGACTGCCGTCGTGGCCCCTGGGTGGCCCAGTCGATGATCTTCATCTCATGCCCATGAAAGAGTACAGGACCATTCGGGAAATGAAACTCAGTATCGGGGCGTGCCGGGATTCCAGCATTTGACCAAGACATCCACGGCTGAGCAGCATCGTCAGGATTAAAGAATAAGGTGCGCTGAGTCAAAAACGGGTCCGCTTCCCCCAGGGAATACTCTACTGTCCAATGCATCCCAAAACGCAATTCGCGTTCCCCGCACCAAACGTATGCTCTCCCTGCCAGGTGTTCAGCCCGATAGAGGACTGGAAGCATCTGGACGGGAGTGTGAGATATGGGGAAACTCACTTCGATACCTCCCCCGATAAAGAAGTGCCGAGGCAAAATGCGCACTGGTCGGATCACTCGTGAAACAAAGAGGGTTTCTACCTCAGCTTTTTTCATATAGATCGAGTAAACCCTCCCCCCCAAGTCCGGGGAGATGGCCACACGCAGGAGATCATTTTCAAGCATCACCAGACGATACTTCTTTAGGACTGGCCGCCGGCTAGTCTCGGTAAAGCTTTCATACGGATAGATGCCTTCAGGATCCTGGGCTGTGGGAATGGGCCCTGCAGGAACAATCGGATGGGTCAACAAGGTGATGTCTGTTTCGTACCATTCCAGCATTGTTGCCGCTCACCAGAAAACTCAATCGTTGAGAAAACGGGATCAGAGTTGTTTGGGAATTAGGACCCAATGAGAGGAAGTTCCTAGATGAGAAATCCGTATGCACCGTGCAAGCTGATAAGAGCTGGAGACGGGGTTATAGATTACCGCCCCGGTTCTCGACCCTATCGATTTGAGCATTCAGAAGGGGCCCTCCCCCGTGTTGGTTTATCAATTACGTTTTCCAAATGCGACCCGGCTCGCTTCGGTAAGGGCTTCCCGCGCTGAGCGGACATCCTCCGCGATCGTGCTTCCGTTCGTACTTTTCACGTGATCCCAATTGAAAGGGACTAAAGCCTTGTCCAGTTCAGCCGCTGCTTTGCGTGAGGCGTCATTTCCGTTGCTGGTTAGCTGGCGACGAACTATAAGGAGCTTCTCGAAGTCAACAAAGCCCTCCCGCAACCGTTCCATGCGGATCGAACAGAGAGGACCTGGATACACAAGAAACGTATCGCCCGCCGGGAAACGGATGTGTCGCGCATCACGGGTTGGGTCCTCCGGCCAATTGTCCCATGCCCACCGCAGGAAACCATCCAGTCCCATTGCGGCGGCGTGCCAACCCATCCACACGTTTTCTGCAGACGGCGAAAAGGGGAAATTGTTCGGGAAGGCAGGAATGCAGGCAACATAGAAAGTGCTGGTCTGGCGCCGGGCGCGCCGCGCAATGACTTCCGAATCCGGAACCTCGCTCCCGATCACCGTACAAAGATCGTCAATGACCTCTATCAACTCACGATGATAGTTGCCGGCGTAAGTCAACTTCCAGTCGGGAGAATCAGCTCGAGCAATCTGCACCGAGCGCAGTGTGTCTTCCAGAGACCTCTCGTTCACTTCCAGGAACGTCTTGCTGAACCACTGGCGCTTGACCAGATGCTGCCGCAAGTCGCTCAGGAAAGCGCGCCAGAATCTCGCATAGTCAGGTGAATCCATGGCCCAGTTGGCCCAGCGGTACTCTCCCGATGTCTTGTCGAGATATCGGACGCGGCCATTCCAGGGAACCAGAGTAAAGCAGCAGATCGCATCGTTGATTCCGCAGGACATCGCCAACTCGACATAAGTGTCAAAGATGGAGTAGTCGAAAGAAAAGGATCCGTCGGGTTCGCGGATCCACTCCACCATCGTCCCATCGGGAACGTAAGTGTCGTCATTCCAGGGCGAATGCGTGATATAGGCTGACACATAAGTCTGGCCCATATCTGC
>DATKMG010000233.1:0-3739 GCA_035541995.1 Terriglobia bacterium | reverse complement strand
TAAACAGATTTCGGGTAGCTTGACTATCGGAATTCTCCCGGACCTTCAATCCACAGTGTCCCCGGATGTAGACGTGGTCATTGTGACCGACATGGGAAACGCCAGGAATAACATCAATGTCCTCTCCAGCAACATCGTTGTGGCATGTGGGCAGGGTGGGGCAGGAACAGCTTCCGAGGTTGCACTGGCATTAAAAGCGGGAAAGCAAGTGATTCTGCTCGCAGCTCCTTCATTGGCCAAATCTTATTTCCAGGACTTGGGAAAAGATCTGGCCTTTGTTGCTGAGTGCCCCCAAGAGGCCGTTTCTCTTATCAAAAAACTCAAGTTTCCAGTTTTGGAGTCGAGTTCAAACCTCGAACCAGGATCGCAAACCCGATGATCCGGTTTGCGCTTGAGGAAATATTCTTTTCAAAAAAACGGAGAGCTGGATTCTTGCACTATGAGTTCGGAGGAAATCAAGATGGGCAAAGGCGATCAACGGTCCAGGCGCGGGAAGATCTTTCGCGGTACTTTTGGAAAGAGGCGCCGCAAGAAGGGTAAACAGAAACCTCCTGCCCCGAAAGTGAAGCAATAAATTGGGCGTTCAAGGAGACTGGGAATCCAGCGGAACCCGTCAGACTCAAGGGGGTGTTACATCGTTGACTGGCGGCCTGGTCAGCTGTGTGCCAGGCCTGCCTATTCTTCAATTATTGAGAGTCGCAGAATAGAGTGACAACTCTTTGTCCCGAAGGGACAATGGATGGTTGTTTCGGAGTCGTCCTTAATTGCGAAGGAATCCGCACTGCTCCTTAGCCTTTTCAGATCTTATCATGTCATATTGTGTGTCATCCAATTTTACTGTTTGACTCCTGGAGGGCGTTTGAGTAGAATAACAGTGTGAAGCATTTGTCTTGCCTTTAGTATACCTTCCTTTGAAAGACCTATGAATTTCCTAGTTGGTGAAAAAGTCGTTTATCCCAATCACGGAGTGGGCGTGATTGAGCGGATCAATACTCGTAGTGTTTCCGGCCATGAAGAAGCTTTCTACCAGCTCAAGATTTATGCCAATAGTATGATGGTGATGGTGCCCACCGGAAACGTTGCCGACGTGGGCTTGCGAAAGCTGATCAGGAAGGAAGATGTGACGAAAGTCTTGGACCATCTTCGCAATGTAAGGGTTTCCAACTACTCCGACTGGAAAAGCCGATTCAAAGAGAACTCTGATAAGATGCGGACCGGCTGTATTTTTGACGTTGCAGACGTCCTGAAAAGCCTCTCCATTCTCAGCCAAAGCCGAGTGCTATCGTTTCGTGAAAAGAAGATGCTTGACCGAGCCCGCTATCTATTGGTCAGTGAAGTTGCAACAGTCGGGAACCTGGCAGAGGACAAGGTTCAAGCACTCGTCGACCACGCCCTGGCTTCTGTTAGAGTCCGAGGAAGCCACGCATAAACCCTTGTGCATCTCGAGACTCGCGTCCAATAATCTCCGCTCTGAAGCGGTCATCACAGGATTAAGTGCTGTCTGAGGCACAAGTCTCAAAGTACTCTCTCCTGAGAATTCCCATCACCAGGGTGTTTTGGTATGCCCCACTTGAATAGTGGTCTTCCCTAAGAATTCCTTCCTCGCGAAAGCCGCATTTTTCATAAACCCGGATGGCCCGCGAGTTGCCTTGATACACGCGCAGGTAGACCCGATTCAAGTTCATCTTTTCAAAGGCGATCCTCAATAATTCGAGTACTGCCGCGGTGCCATATCCCTGCCCCCAGCAATCAGTCTCGCCGATCATAATCCCCAGTTCGGCTTTGCGTTCCACCCAATTGATGCTGCGTAGCCCTATGGACCCGATGAGTCGGCCGCTATGAGTCTCAATGGCGAAGGTCTTCTCATTAGGGTTGGCCATGGAGACTCTCTCGAGCCATTTGATTTCGTCTGCCCGAGACACGGGGTAAAGGAGAATGTCCGAGAGATTCAATGTGACCGCTTCGTTATTGACCCAACGGATGACAATATCGAGATCTTCTGGCTCAAAAGCGCGTAGCCGGACTTTGGGGGTTGGTGACATGAGGAGTGGGGCGTTGAATTTCCTGAGTAGGAAGACACACCGGACGATGGAGGAAATCGGACAGACAATGCAAAGCGTCAGGTTTCAAGTTCGACGTTCCAGTATAAATAATCCCGCCAGCTCTCCGGAAAATTCTTGAAGACGAAGGTTACATTGAAACTAGGAACCCACAGGGGTTCATGCGGCTTTTGGACAAGCTTCATGCCGGCTTCCTCAGGTGTCCTTCCTCCTTTCTTACGGTTGCATTCGATACAGGCTGTCACAATATTTTCCCAGCTCTTGGTGCCTCCGCGGGATACAGGAATCACATGGTCAAACGTCAGGTCATCACTCGGGAGAGTCTGGCCGCAATACTGGCAGGTATGCCTGTCACGTGCGTAGATATTGGCCCGAGAAAACTTGACGACTCGGGTTCTTCTCACCCTCACATACTTTAGCAATCGGATGATTGAAGGTAGCCGAATTGAAAAGGTCACACTGTGAATTTCACGTGTGTACTCTTCAATGACTTCCACCTTGCCAGCAAACAGCAGGGTGATGGCCCTTTGCCAAGTTATGATTTTCAACGGCTCAAAAGACGCGTTGAGTAGAAGAGTTGTTTCCATACCCTGTTTCCAGCTCCCGGAGCCTGAAATTCCTCCACTTTAGATAATCCGCGCTTCCGTTATACTCATCACGAATCCTCTCTCCCGTTGGGTAAAAAAAAACCGACATGACTTGAGTAACAAAGCCTGTCGGTTTCAGAGGGGGCCGATTTTGCAAAAGCCTCTTTAGATTCGTAACCAAACGTCTTTTCGGTTACCGAGAAAGATCATCTGAAACCGTAGATCCATGCACGTCCACATGATGGTTCCTGCTCCCTTTCAAGGACGTCTTGTGAAGGCCATTGTGCCGAAACAAATAATTCAACATACCCCGATATAATCAAATATCAAACTGCTGACACCCTTGTCAAGTGTCAAAGTCCCAGAATTGCCCAGTCAGAGTTGGCTCAGAGAGGTAGGAATCTGGAATTCGAGTGTGGAAGGTTGAGGTCCAATTCCCTCAACCAGATACTGATTGACAGGCTCGGGACGTTCCACTATCTTTAGCCGAGGTGGCTGTATGGGTTGGAAAAGCTTTCTTGGCGCACAAACAGGTTAGCGCTTCCGTCGATGAAGCAGGAGTTCTGCAAATCAGACCAGATTGGGCGGTTAGCTCAGATGGCTAGAGCGCATGCTCGACACGCATGAGGTCGCAGGTTCAATTCCTGCACCGCCCACCACTATTTTCAAGGGCTTACAAGAATTTCCTTCCTTCCAAAAACCCCGGATTTGCTTCCAATCCCCCTCCAACAGGGCCTTCTCGAATTCTTTCAGCTTCGAGCGCGGCGTGCCCACCAGATATTGCCCACCCCGTTTCCGCAGCGCTTCCAGATTGGCTTCGCTGACGAATCCCCGGTCAAACACCCACACCCGCCGCGCCCGGCCGTATTTGCGCTCTACCATCCGCATCAGCACTTCCAGCGTCGTTACATCACTGCGGTCTCCATCCAGCGTCTCATAGCTCAGGGGAAACCCTTCCACATTGACAATCAGCGCAATCACCACCTGCTTACAGTCCGGCCGATGATCGCGGCTGTACCCCCGCTGCATCAGGGGATTCTTCCCCGCTTCTCCTTCCACATAACTGCTGGTCAGATCATAGAGCAACACGTC
>DATKMG010000232.1:0-6031 GCA_035541995.1 Terriglobia bacterium | reverse complement strand
CTGAGACTCCAATGTGAGAAGGCTTTGTTCATCGGCTTTGTGTTGGGGCTCATCAATGGCAGCCTCAGGGCGCAGAATCCGAATGTCGATGACATTGTGGAGAAGAGCGACCTGGCCTTGCGCGCGAAGACCCAGGAGGGTAAGGGCGTCATGACCGTTCATACGCCCGACTGGGAGAGGACCTTGGAGATGGACTACTGGTCCGTCAACCCAGATAAGGAGTTTATCCGGATTACCGGTCCGGCCAAGGAGGCAGGAACTTCGACCCTGCGCATCGGCAGCAACATGTGGAATTACCTTCCGCAGGTTGAGCGCGTGATCAAGATCCCGCCATCGCTGATGCTGCAGCCATGGATGGGGAGCGATTTTACCAATGACGACCTGGTGAAGGAAAGCAGTTTGGTGAACGATTATACACACCGCCTGGATGGAGAAGCCACAGAGGATGGCGACGCCTGCTATCGGGTGATAGCGACGCCCAAGCCGGGAGCACCCGTGGTCTGGGGACGCCAGGTACTCACGATTCGCAAGTCTGACTGCCTTCCTCGCCGTCAGCAGTTTTACGACGACAAGGGGCACCTCCAAAAGGTCTTGACCTACGAGGAAATTCACCCGGTTGATGGTCGGAACTACCCTCTGCACTGGAAGATGGTCTCGGTTACCAAGCCTGGGCACGAAACCCTTCTAATTTACCGCGACCTTAAGTTCGATCGGCCAATACCTGAGCGCATTTTCTCCCAACAGAATATGAAGAGGCCTCTATAGTGTCCCGGTAGGGTATCGAAATGCTTTTCTTGAGCATGGCATGGCGGAACGTTTGGCGGAACCGGCGGCGGTCGCTGTTGACGATTGCGGCCATTGCACTGGGCGTGGCATTTAACGTCTTCATGCGAGGCATCGGGGACGGCTTCCACGAACAAATGGTGGACAATTCCGTCCGCTCGAATATCGGCCATCTTCAAATCCACCGCACGGGCTATCAGGATGCTCCTGGCCTCAATAAAACAATTCCAGAGCCGAATCGCGTCGTGCAGGCAGTGCGAGACTTGCCGGGGTTGCGGGGTTATTCAACAAGAGTCATTGGTGATGGACTGGCCAGCACCGCCGAGAATTCGGCAGGAGTGGCCATCGTAGGGGTCGATCCCCTCCGGGAGCGGACGGTCACAACGTTACATCGGGCGATCGTCCAAGGTGAATACTTGGATTCCGGGTTTGGGCACCAGATCGTCATCGGCGAACGCCTGGCCACGAATTTGAAAGCGAGCCTGGGAGACAAGGTCGTGCTCCTGGTCCAGGCTGCTGACGGGTCAATGGGAGCCGATTTGTTTCGCGTGGCGGGCATCTTTCGATCCGGCTCTCCCGAGTTGGACCGGGGGATGGTATTCCTGCTGCTCGCTGACGCCCAGTCTCTCTTTGCCCTCCAAGAACGGATCACTGAGATAGTATTGCTGCTGGACTCCTCAGGGGGTGTTCTAGTCACTCAGAAGACGCTTAAATCGACTCTAGCCGGGCTGCTCGTGGAAGTGCTGACCTGGTACGAGGTGGAACCTTTTCTCCGCCAATTCATTGAGGTCGACGACGCATTCTTCTACATCATAGTCGTGATCTTCTTTGTGGTGATCTCCATTGGAATTCTCAATACCATCATGATGTCGATTTTCGAGCGCGTGCGGGAATTCGGGGTCATGATGGCACTCGGCACCAAGCCCCGGCAGATTCTCAAGCTGGTCATGCAGGAGGCTGTTTTGCTGGGGGTGACAGGGATACTCATTGGCAGCGGGTTGGGCGCCAGTCTGACCTCTTATTTTGCCCGCGAAGGCATAGACCTGTCTTCCTGGGCGCAGGGTGCTGCGGCCTTGGGAATCACCTCCACAATCGTTTATACCAAGTTGACCACTACCAATCTTATTTATTCGAACCTATTTGTCCTAGCGGTCGTGTTTCTGGTATCGGTTTATCCCGCAGCCCATGCCGCACGGCTGTACCCGGTGAAAGCGATCCGGCACATTTAGAGGGATGGCTCATGGCCCTGGTTGAGCTGGAGAACGTCTCAAAAACGTACCACAACCACGTGGAGGTTCAAGCCCTGCGCGGCGTGACGTTATCGCTTCAAGCCGGTTCGTTTGTAGCGGTAGCCGGTCCCTCCGGTTCAGGCAAGACAACGCTTCTCAATATATTGGGCGCACTGGATCGGCCTGACGAAGGCCGGGTTTGTGTGGCCGATCTGGACCTGGCTGCCGCTCCATCAAACCAGCTTGCTGACTTCCGCATGCGCCATATCGGTTTCGTCTTCCAGGCCTACAATTTGTTCCCGGTTCTCAGCGGGATCGAGAACCTGGAATTCATTGCTGCATTGCAGGGCAGGCCGCGGGCCGAACGAACACGCCGCGCCATGGAGTTGTTGGAAATGGTGGGGCTGGCCGAGATCCGCGACAAGCGCCCCGATGAGATGAGCGGAGGACAACAGCAACGTGTGGCGGTGTTGCGGGCCATCCTGACAGAGCCGGAACTGGTGTTGGCCGACGAGCCTACCGCCAATCTGGATTCTACCAATGCCTCCCTGCTTCTGGACATGATGGAACAGCTCAATCGCGAGAAAGGGATCACCTTCTTGTTCTCCACTCACGATCCGTTGGTGATGGATAGGGCTCGACGTCTCATTCGACTCAGGGATGGCAACGTGATATCAGATGAGGTGCGGGACCGCTGTCCCCGTTCCGGCCTGTCATGAGGTGGGTGGCACTCACTGCAGCCTTGATGTTGGCCTGGCGTGGGGGGCTCACGGCACAGGCGACGCCCCCTGTCGACCAGACGTCCTCCTTTCAATACCGGCTAAGCGGTTACTACAAGAATTTGTTTACCACCTCAAGCTCTTTCGTTACCGGGGAGTCTTATGTCGACAGCTTGAACCGGCTGCGGCTGTCCCTGGACAGCGCATGGGGAAACGCGGTCTCCGTTCACTTCGATTTCGACAATGAATTGCACTTCGGGAACGAGATCCAATTGCCTGATTTTCAGCTAGTCCGCCAGCGACAGGATGGGACCTATCTTGATCTTCTCCACGTCTATGTCGACAGCGATCACGCCTACTGGGATACTTCACTCTATCGGGGTTACGTCACGCTGCAGCATAAGAATGCAACGCTGACGATCGGTCGGCAGCGTATTGCCTGGGGCACGGCTCACTTTTGGAGCCCGGCGGACCTCTTCAACCCCATCAGCCCGCTGCAAGTCGAACCCGATGAACGCCAGGGGGTAGATGCAGGAAAGCTGGATCTGGCGTTGCCGGGAAATCTGGCCTGGACGCTGGTCTATGCGCCACAGGATGGTTTCAACCATTCCACAGCAGCGACGCGTTTAGCGAGCACCTTCCACAACTATGATTTGTCGGGGTTTGTGGGAAGCTTCCGCAGGGATATGGTCGCAGGCTTTGATTTCGCAGGCCAGAGGGGCGGTGCCGGTCTGCGAGGCGAAGCCACTTACACCTGGCGTTATCAAAGCACACAACCAAATGCCCTCAGGCTTGCTTTTGGATCTGATTACGCCTTTGCCAACACGTTTTATCTGGTTGGTGAGTACTTTTATAACCAGGGGCAGCCGGCAATTCCCTCCGGCCTGCAATTGAGTCCTTCCATCCTGTTGGGATTGACACACGAGATCTTCACTCTGTACCGCCACTTTCTTTCAGGGGGAGCGCGCTATAACCTGACCCCGCTGTTACGGGTTGAGGGCTATTCGGTAACGGACCTTCAAGGCCCAAGCACTTTCTTTATGCCGCTGGTCAGGTATAATCTCAGCTCCAATATGGATCTCACCGTGGGCGGCCAACTATTCGCTTCTACTCCCACTGGAGAATTTGCGGGCTTGCATCAATTGTTCTTTGTGGAGTTCCTGGCCCATTTCTGATGTTTTTCAGTTGGCAGCCAGTCAGTCCCCATCGAGTCAATTTCAGGCTACAAACCGATTGCGCAATAATGACAAGAAGAATGGAAAGTTCCTCGCACCGGACAAAGCACCGAGAATGGTGAGGAACATACAAACTTGACGGAATTAGAGGCATTTATGTCACTCTGGAGACTGTTCGGCTTGGAAAGAGAACCTACCCCCAGTGCCAGTCGCGAGCAGAAGCTCTCTCTTCTACATTGCCTCTACGCGGTTTCCGCAGCCAGTGGTTCCGTGTCCGGAGTGGAGGAGAATGAAATCCGCCAGATTGCAGGAGAACTGAACTTACGGCATGAAGACTACATAAGCGTCCGACTCCAATACAGAGACTATTTGGAAGTATTAGGGGCGCCCTCATCATCCGAAGCGGGTGCATAGAATCGCCTCTTTTCCTGGTCGCCCGTGATGTGGTCGTTACTGCCACGCTTTGTTTTTCGGCTGTACCTTATGGCTTTGACTCCGCCATTTCAGTCTTGACCAGGAACCTGCGTGCCACATATTGGCTGTTGCGATAAGTTTCAGGGACGGTGATCGTATTCCCATCCCGCAGTTGAAAGTAATGGGGAGACATAATTTCGACACCTCCCTCGTTGAAGGAATCCTGGATGTTATGGTGAAGCTCTTAATAGATGGTGGCCATGCTGTTGGGTTCATTGGTGAAGGCATTCAGTTGATAGCTCACGTAAAAATCATTGAGGCTGGTCTGGAGGATGAAGGGTTTGGGCTCTTTTAAGACGCCGCTGGTTCTATCTGCCGCTTGAAGGAGCAGCTCGTGGACTTTTCGCCAGGGTGCATCGTACCCGATGGTTACAGTTGTGTGCAGAATCAACCCTTTGGTCTTGGCCTCCGCGCTGTAGTTGACAATGGCTCCACCCAGCGCCTGCAGGCTGGGAATGATGACCTCTTCATTCTTGATGGTTAGGAGCTTGGTGTACAGGAAAGATCGCTCGACCACGTCACCGAGAGTATCTCCCATTTTCACTCGATCTCCAAATCATGAATGGCCTCATATAGGTCAGCACCACTCCGGCAATGATATTTCCCACCGTCGATGTGGAACCAAATGAGACCATTAGTCCCAGGATCACGGAGATACCTCTGGCGGCTGTACTGCCGGTCCCGGGAATTAGAGGAGCAATAAAGAACAACGCCAGGACAATCAAGACGGCCTTGAAGATCTGGCTCGTCGGCCTGGCCACGTCCTGCTGGATCCATGGTTCAAGGCTGATCACCCCCCGGTGGGCTCGTTCAAATACAAAATTCACCACTCGAATGACGACTCGCGTGACCACGGCAATGACCAGAATGTAGAAGAGATTGGGCAGGTAGTTTACGAATCCGCTGAAGATTCTGACCAGGGGCTGCCAGATCCACACCAGGACCTGGTACACATATCCGCGGGTGGCAGGAAACTGTCCGAATATCAGCAAGAGTGCAGCAGACATCACAATGAGAACCAGCAGGCCGTATATCACCCATCCCAGACGCTCAATGGTGCGATAGAGAGGCTCCTTGGAGATTAACTCGAGTCCGCGAAAACGGACCGGAAGTATTCGATTTCGCTGAGCTGCCAGTGCCGGAAACAGGCGCAGACGCAAACGCTTCAAGAGCAGAAGGGCACAGAATGCGACAAACACGATCAACAATGTCATCAGGCTTCGAGGCCACCAGATTTTCCTGGTTTGCATGGCTCGTCCTTTTCGAAGGTCCTCTTGAATGGCACTGGACCAGCGCTGCGCCAGGGTCTGCGGGCTGACCTTTTCAGATTGGGCATCCAGGTCAGTCACAGAAACGATCGGCTTGTCGCCGATGAAGATGAGCAAATTGAGCACGCTCTTCGAGCCTGGAGAATATTTCCTCCGCCAGTGTTGTGTACATCCAATGGTCGGTAAAAAACGCGTAAAGCTTGACGGGGTCATTGCCCGTGATGGTGGTCAGCTTTCGGGAAATCTCTTCTTCGGGAGGCCGCCTGTCAAGGTGGTCGGCGCGCATGTCCATAACCAGCCGGAAAGAGACTCTTCTTAAAGCCTCCTCCACCCCTAGCCGATGCTCATACTGAATGGCCCCGTTCTTTAGTAGATGAAAGGAA
>DATKMG010000231.1:0-4781 GCA_035541995.1 Terriglobia bacterium | reverse complement strand
TCCCAGACTTTCAAAATAGGCACTAAACAGGGGATTCTGAGAATACATGTTCAAGACGCGGGGTATCCCGATCCGAATTTTCTCCCGTCTTTTCATCAATTCTGCGCGGCGCCTGGCCGAAGCTGTCAGCGCGAATCTCGGTAGAGTGTCCTTGACGAGAGGAGGACTTGTCGCCCTCCAGACCGCCCGGGCGCCCAATTCGACCAAATTGGGGTTGTCGTTCCTGACGGAATCCAGACCCCGCTTGATGACCTTCATATCTTCAACATCCTCGACCAGTCCCCGCTCGCAGCTGTTGCCGACGATTAACCGCCGCACGCCATCCACGATAGGGATCTTTGACTTTTTGGGGGGAGTTCCCGCTCCCTCACGATTCCCCACCTGAACATCGATGAACGTTCGCAGGCACTTGTTCTTGCAGAAATAGCAACGGGTCCTCTCGTCCCGGTGTGTGAGATAGGAGATCTTCTCAACCTGTTCCATGCCGATGAAAGTGGTCTGCCTACCGCGCTCCCAAAGGCGAATGGCTTCAATGGCGGCCCCAATGGCCCCACTCTCGCCGCAATGCTCATGTACAATGACGTTGGGTTTGGTCCCTTTCCCCTTGAAACGGGATTCGATGAAGTCCACCTGCGTTTTGACTGCAGCCAGATTGTGCTGTGTGCCACCCTGCAACACGAAAGTCTTCCCTAAGGCGGAAATGTTGGGAATCTGTGACACATAAAGCCAAATGTTCTTGGGCAGGACTGCAGCCAGCCCAGCCATGATTTCTTCCGCTTTCCACCCTTGACGCTGAAAATCAACGATGTCTGACTGCATGAAAACAGCACAGCCATAACCAAAGGTCGGCATAGCCTCAGCCGAAAAAGCCTTGTCGGCATATTCCTCAACCGGAACACCAAAACCTTCGGCTGTGCTCTGCAAAAAGTAGCCGTTCCCAGCGGAACACTGCGTATTCAGCTTGAAGTCCTTCACTTGGCGGTTCTTCAAGATGATCAGCTTAATATCCTGGCCCCCTACATCACAGATGACATCAACGTCTTTGTAAAACTGAAGAGCCGATTCCGTGTGGGCTACGGTCTCAACCAGAGCAACGTCTGCACCCAACGTGTCTTTCAGAATGTCTTTGGCATACCCCGTCGTTCCCACTCCTAAAACCTTCAGGGTTGCTCCAGAAGAAGTAATCTGGTCATTGAGCTTCTTGAAGACTTCCGTCGTGTCTTCGATGGGATTCCCCTTGGAAAGCTGATAGGTCTTGACCAGGACCTTCCGGTCTTTGTCCAGCAGCACAGCCTTGGTGGAGGTTGACCCACCATCCAATCCAAGGAATCCTTCAACCACCTTCCCGGCGCGGAAAGTGGCAGGAACAAATCTCGCCCGCTTGAACCGTTGTTTGAAGGAGGCTAACTCCTCCGAACTCCTCACAATCCCGGTTGCACCTTTCTTCTTTTTCTCATCCAGTCGGCCGACGCTCATGTAGTGCGACAGGTCCTTGGTGCCCCGGTAGACCCCGACCTCTGGATCCTCTGACTTCCCAAACTCCACAGCTCCCAAGGCCGCAAAATACTGGGCGTTTTGAGGAACCTTGATTAGAGACGGGGGGTCAATTCCTTGCGGCAGTGGGAAGCTACGCTCTTCCCAAACCCGTGGGATATTGTGCTTCCAGGCTTCCATCATCCCCTTGATATAGGTGTTGGGGCCACCTAACAACAGCACTTCCGGCCGGAGCGTGTTGCCCCGAGTCAGTACGGCCAGATTCTGGCCCACAATGGCCTCAAATAACGAAGCCATCAACTCTGCACGCGGCACTCCCATTTTCTGCAGGCTGTTGATATCTGTCTCCGCAAAGACCCCGCATTTCCCGGCTACCGGGTGGAGTTTCAGACCGTTGTATCCCTGGTTGCATAGTTCCTCGGAAGGAATCTTCAGCTTGGCATTAATCTTATCGATCACCGCACCTGTACCCCCCGCGCATTTGTCATTCATGCTCGGGATCTTCTTCTTCTTTCCGGTCTCAGGATCTTCCTTAAAAATAATGATCTTGGCGTCCTGTCCGCCCAATTCAATAACCGACCCAGCCGCAGGGTAGAGCTTTTCGACGGCCAGAGAGACAGCGTTCACTTCCTGGACAAACTTAGCGCCGATGAAGCCAGCCAGCGTCCCTCCCCCGCTGCCAGTTATGAAAACCCGAATCTTGTTGGGTCCCACGCCCGGGAATTCATTTTCGATGCGCTCCAGAAATTCCAGGACCTTCTCGGGCTGTTTCGTATCGTGCCGCTGATAATCCTTCCAGACAATTTCGTCAGAGACCGGATCCACCACCACTGCTTTGACCGTTGTGGAGCCGACATCCAAACCAATGAAGAGAGACTCCAGTTTATTTAAACTCAATCAGGTGCCCTCAGTGTTGAAATCTATAGATAATCAGGCCACAGCAACCTTTTGGCGCCGCTCGGCCTTCATCCGTCCAGCCACATGAATCACAAAGTTAGCTGCCGTGCCAATAACCCCATGGTGGTGAGGAACCCGGTACATTCCGCCTTTCAGCTCGGGATGCTCGTTGACGTAGCTCCGCACTTCCTCCAGGCTATATCCCACTCCGCCAATGATCTTCTCAAATTCCGCCTTAGCCTTCACCTTGGCCTCTCCCAGAGCCATCTGGACACGGCTATGGGCGTTAATTTCCCCCTCTCCAGAAGTTTCGATGGGCAGGAAGATCATGTCCTTAAAATGAGACACTACCGCGGACTGGGCTCCATCACTCTGGGTACTGGGCATGCAGCCAAAAGGTTTCAATGAGAGTACCATGTGAGAGATTTGTCGGGTGCAGTAGTAGATATTCTTTGCCACCTCGAGATGTCCTTCCCCACCGGCAGCACGGGAGTGATAGAACTCATGGGCCAATCGTTCAAGTTCTCGCTGGTCAATCAACTCATGGGGGAGTTCATTGAGAGCTTCCCGCAACCGGTTCCATTCCCGTTTGAAAATGGCTTCGGCCAGAGAAAACTTGGCGATGCGATTTCGATGCCTCCAGTTTTCAGCCAGAACCTTGTCCACTCGCCAGGCTGGCGGCGTCTCTCGCCCTTCCTCCACGCCTTTGCGGTCAGCTACTTTGTTCCGGGCCTGATGGATCATGTAATTAATCCAGGTCCCGATGGGTTCCACCATTACCTGGGCCCCTTCCCGCTCCAGGAATTTGAACATGTTGAAATTGCCATCACCTTCAGTGGTCTGTGCCCAGAACTCACCGGTGACTTTGACGATGGGCTTGACCCGGGTTCGGTCTACCTCAATAGAATTCAGCCGATTCCGCACGTCTCGCAGCGCGCTGGTGTATTCGTCACCGTAAAGTTGGTTCAAAAATTTGCCAATGTACCCGGCCGTATCCCCGGCCTTTGGGAACCTCTTAAGAAAAGAACCCAATCGGCCTTCCAACTGGTAGGGCTTGGAATTCCTCAGGGCGTCTACCAGAAGATCCATGCATTCATCCAGCACACGATCAGACTGTCCTTTGTGGATCTCATAAGGCCGGATTTGATAGATGACATCGTTGAGGAGATCGCCCATGTTCAGGGCATTCAGGATTCCCAGGAAGAAATCCAGGTTCATCTCCAGCCCGGAACGAGCCTCACCCTGGGTGAGTCCTCCCGACTGCTGGAAGAGAAGAACTCGGAATTTCTCAAATCCGGAATTCCTCAATGCCAGGCGGTATTCCGCTTCGTACATACCGAACCGGCATGGCCCGCAGGCGCCGGCAGTAAGAAAAACATAATTCTCAACGATCTCCTGTCTGCTCATCCCTTTCCGCTCAAGCTCCTGGAGAAACTGCACCAGGTTTCCCACCGTGAAGTAGGTAGGATTGCATTGTCCGTTGTTGCCGAATTCCTTGCCCAATTGGAAGGCAGCCACGTTGGGGGTGGGAATGGCTTCACACCGGTAGCCCAGCCGTTCCAATGCGGCATGAACCAGTTTCTCGTGCTTCCAGGTTAATCCCCCAAATAGCAGGGTCGTGTGGGCCCGTTGCGCTTCTGTAAAAGGAAGCTCCTGGGGCCGAAAGAAGTGGTGGACTTCTTTCTTCTCGATGCCCAGTTCCCGTTCCAGCCGCATTCTTTCTTCCTGGACTCGCCGTCTCACAAAATCATCTATGGGTCTAATTTGAACCAGACCTTGAGCAGAGCCGCTGCGGTCCTGCCCAATCTCCGGTTCAAGGGTTTGATTCACACTCATGGGTGTAAGTCCTTTATGTTAAGCCGTCATTCACGGTCGCTTTTGATTGAAATAACCGACATTTTCGAAAACACGAGCCATCCAAACCGGAAGTAAACTGACCCTTCCAGGATGCTGAGAATGAGGCTGGCTTTCAGTTGGCACTGTCTAAATTTGATGCGCAAAGACAAACTGTCAATTTTTTATACAGCAGGCACTCTATCGGATTGGAAAGAAATGAGGAAACCAATATTCAGGGAACGGTTCTATTTAAGGGTTGAACTGGCAAATACGAGATTGAGAAACCTCCTTGCCCTATGAATGACATTAGTCAAATGGAGTCAAAAGGTTAGAACCAATTGACCCGGGATCACCGAGCCCCAGCTCGGCGATCCCGGGTACCATTATGGCTCTGAGGAATAGCTCGCCTTTAAGGCTTCCCTCAGAGTCGGTTCCATGGCGTCTGCCATGCGCAGAAATCCAAGGTCAGTGGGGTGTGTGCCGTCCACGGTTGCCTCTCCGTCCTGGCCCAGCAACCGGTCACCCTGCAGATAGAAGATCCGCTTGAACCCTTC
>DATKMG010000230.1:0-10694 GCA_035541995.1 Terriglobia bacterium | reverse complement strand
GTCTGGGAGGGGGTCCGGAAACCACTTTGCCATTCAGATCGTAAAACCCATTATGGCAAGCACACCAAATCTGTCTAGTCGAGTCGCGGAACTGCACCGTGCAATTCAAATGGGTACAGACGGCTGAAAAGGCGCGCCATTCGGTTTCGTTGAGGCGGATCAACAATGCGGGCCGACTGCCGAATTTCACGATCTTGCCGGAATTCGGTTTCAGATCTTGAACTTTCCCCGCAGTGATCTCATTGGTCGAAGCCTCAGGAACCGACGGCGGATTCATGAACTTGATGGCGGGGTAGAGGAAGGAAATGATAGATGCCGTAAAACCGCTCCCCAACAGCCACCGAATGAGGGTGCGACGATCCTGCGCCATAGATCCTCTCCTTCGAATCTGCGGCCGAATCGTCAGAAACGATCCGGCCTCTTGGCAGATTAATTGAAACTTGCGAGGCCGTTGGAAAACGAGCCAGGAGAGTCAGACTCTTCAATGCAAGCTGAATTCAGTTTCGAATGAGTACAAGAACGCCCTACTCGAACGCACACTCTAGCACACCTCCTCTCAGAAGCGGAAGAGTATTTGCAGTGTCATGTGTGTAATCTGAGTGGCGTTCATAAGGGTTGTTTTCGTCCGAAAACCCGTTTATGATGCCGTGCGGAATGTTTTGACCGCCGTTTTCTTCCAATGAATCGCGCAAAATCCATTCAGAACCAGGAAAGGGGGTAGCTAATGTCATGGCCTATTGCCAGGCGTGATTTCCTCAAAGGGAGTGCCGGACTGGTGTCTGCGGCAGTCGGATTGAACAAGGTATCTGGCGCATCTGGTAAAGCTAATGGACCGAAAGTCGAAGGAAGTGTTGGTTCTTACCCTGTTCGCTGGTACGAGTTTACCAAGCATCCGGAATCAGACACCTGCTGGTCGTTGTCCGTTGGGCCTGACGGCCGTATTTATGCAGCGGCCTGCGCAGAAGGAGTGCCTGGCGGCGTGGTGAAGGTGGTGCGTTACAACGAGAACAAGGATGAGCTAGACTACCTTTTCGCCGTGGACGAAAAAGTCAATGATCCTGGAGACTCAGGACGAGCCACGCAGTGCAAGATCCACTACAGTTTTGCCCCTTCGATGCACGACGGCATTCTCTATATGGCTACCCACCTCTCCGGCCCGCCGATCGATCAGCCGGCTTATTCTCCCTGGCTTTCGTGGCACGATGAGAAGCGATGTTTCCGCGGAAGCGCCCTGCTGGCCTTCGATACTAAAACCGACGAAGTCAAGTGGTGGGACACTCTGATTCCCAAGGAAGGCTGCCGATGTCTGCTACATGACGAGGAGCGGGGACTGCTTTATGCACTCAGTTACCCTCGTGATCATTTCATCATCTATGATCTCAAAAGTCGCAGCCGAAGAGACGTTGGACGCATCGGGTCTGTCAACTCACAGACTTTGTTTTTGGACAAGAAACACCGGGTCTGGACCACCAGTGACTATGGGCACCTGGTCCGCTACACTCCGGAGACCGATCGCCTGGAGTATTCGCCCTCAGTCCTGCCGCACAATCCTGAGTTTCAGACTGGATTCCACAGCGTGTTTTACGATGTGGCTCCGTCTCCGGACCGCACCTGCGTTTACGGGGTCACATGGATTGCCAATTCCTACTTGATGCGGATCTGGCCGGATGAAAGGGACTGGCCTCGAGTCGAAGACTTGGGACCTGCGACTCAAAAGAGGGACCCGACCATTTCTGTTGACACGTTTGTGGATCATTGTGGTGGATTGACTTTTGCCGGCGACGGTCAGCTCTATTACGTGGCATCGCGCTGGCGTGACCCTGTCTACAATCCTATGTCTGCAGAGCACAAAGAACGAGAAGGTGTGGTCTGGCGGTTGAATCCGGCCACCTTGCAGCGTGAGGAAGTCACACGCTTGGAACACCCGAGAGAATTCGCCCAGTACGTGTCACGCGGGGCAGTGGACCACAATGGCGACCTCTTCTTTGGCCATGTTGGTTCCCACCCGTCCGGTATCTTCAAAGTTGAGATGCCTCAAGAGCGTAAGAAAACAAATGCCCATCTACCAATTCGGATGTGGGGATAGGGAGGCGAGACATGAGCGAAAAGAAGAAGAAATTCGATATGAACTCTCCAGGGGCTCAGGCCCTAATGGACGAAATCACCCATGGAACCTTCATGAAGGAAGGAGCCATGGTGGCCTTTCCCACTTGTTTCCCCAGTGCATCGGTTCCGATCACGGCAGACGAGAGCCGGATTACTGCGCTGGATGCTACCCCCGAAGGGATCATTTATGGCGGTACCAGCGGCCATCGAGCCCATGTGTTTGTGGCCATGTTTCATGGTTCGACGGGCATGGTCTTCGATTTGAAAGCAATAGAGGGAGCGACCGAATGCGTTGCCGTTTGCTGCGGCAAGAAAAAGATTCTGGCCTGTGTTAACAATTCACAGGGAGGTGGCCGAATTCTTGCCACCAGGCTCCAACCTCTGCCGTACGACTGCATCCAGGAATGGGGTTTCCAGAGACCCGATTTTGAGGATATGGGAGTTCCCGTAGACGGAGAGCCGATTAAACATGCTGTCGCCACCACGATGAGGGACTCCATGGTGGGGGTGACCTCCCGCCATCTATTTGTTGTCGACCCGGAATCATCGAAGGTTCAAGTAGTTGGGGAGGTACCGGCCTCCGGCCGAATTGCGGCGGCCTCCCGAGGTTCCATTGTTGGTCTCGATGGCCAAGGGCATCTTTGGAGTTATGATCCTAAATCGCGAAGCCTCCGACGTAAGGCATTCCCTCTGCCGAACGGGTCATGGGACCAGGTTCCCCTTACCTGGGCCAGGGAAAAGCAGACAGGCTTGCTCTACACCGCTGACAGTCAGGGGCGAATCTTTTCGTTTGATGAAGAGAAAGGCTTCAGCAAGCTGCTTGGACAGACCCAACTGAAGCCTGTTGGCCCGATGGCCGTGACGTTTGACGGCCGTGTGTTCGGGTTCTGCGGGCCCGAATTGGCCAAAATGTTCTGTTACGACCCTGCTCGCGGAGAGGTCACTAATCTCGGGGTGGCCCTTTCGGTGATCGAGCGGCGACGTTACGGATATGTATTTGGAGATGCGGTAACGGGGCGAGACGGCGAAATCGTTTTCGGAGAGAACGACAACCTGGGGCACCTTTGGCTTTACTTTCCCAGAATCAGAACAGCTCGGACCTAGTAGGATTCTATACCTTTTGGAGGTAGGCGCACACCTCTTGCATTGTGCGGAGTGCGCTGTACCTTCATAAGGGCTGTAATTCCAGTTTTCCCCTCGAGAAGGTAAACGCAGCACAAGAAACCCAGGAAGGGCGTCAGGCCGCTTCCCATTTCTCCCCCGGAGTCCAGAATGAACTTATTGAGAACCTCAACAAGAACTGGCGCAGAGCTTATCGGACTGTCAACATACTGATTTTGAGAAAATTGCCAACCGATCGGCTTCTTGTCGCGCGGGTTGCACTTCTGAAAAGTCCGGTTAGTCACCCCACCATACGCAGCGGCAAGCACCGCTGCATATGGTCACAGACACTGATTACCGGCGTAATTGGGTTGGTCACTGCCCCGGTGCGCGGTAGCTGACACTCTTCTTTGTCGCTTCGTCCATCTCTTCGGGTGTAAACAAAACTGTGGTCTTCAATTTAACTGTCCCGCTGGCGTTAACTGCCAGAGAAGCGGCTGCAGCACTGGCATGGTCCGGGAAGTCCACTATGACGTAGACATCGGACTCCCCGAAAGCATAATAGATGCCTTCGAGTTTCCCGCCAAGGCCCTTCACCAACTTCTGGACTTCGGTTCGCCGCTTGGAACCGCCCTCCTGTAAAAGCCCTTTGGTTCCGTCTGACGTGTAAGACGCCTGCAAGAGATACTTGGGCATAAGCCTCCTTTCCCCATTTGCGGGGAGACACCCGTTGGTTGTCCGCAGCCATAGGTGAATAATGCTGAGAATATCACAGGTTGGGTGGGTCAGAAAAGGGTAGGTTGGAGCCAATGGAGCCAAGTCGGAGACAAGAATCTTATCTCCACTCACCAAGCCCGCAAATCAAGCGATCGCATCGGGTGTTTTCGCAATGACTTGGCCAAATCCACTCGACCACGATTAATCCTGGATTTCACAGTGATGTTCGGGATATTCAAGATGGCTCCTATTTCTCCGTGGCTGAAATTCTCCAGGTCCTTTAATATGACCGCTTCTCGCAGGTCGGGGGAGAGCTGCTGCAGGGCCTTATGAAATAAGGCGATGTTCTCTTCTCGCTCCCATGCTCCTCCAGGACCTGCATGGGAAGGAAGCATTGTGCTCGAACTGATCGGGGCCTTGTCTTCAGTTGCATCTGTTGACACAGGTATTCGGCCGACACGCGCTTGCCGATACTGATCGGCTATGAGGTTTCGAGTGATTCCCACAATCCAGGTCAGGAAGTTTTCCTGTTCCTGGCTATGAGTGGACAGGCGCTTAAAAATTGCAATGAAGGTTTCCCTGGTTATTTCTTCCGCCTGATCCGATCTGCCAACGAAGCGATAGCAAAGATTAAACACTCGCCCGGCATACTGTCTCACCAGGTATCGCCAAGCCAATGGATCGCCATTTCGGACCCGCTTGATGATTGCCGCATCAGATCGGAACATATTGAATGGAATGAATTCTTGCTTTTTGGCTTCAGATTAGTGCCGCTCGCTGGAAAATCAGTGTCATGCTTCTCAGTGCTGCAATCATGAGATGACTGATACCCTTTCTGAGTACTTAGCTCTGAGTGTCGGCTCATGCTGCGGAGAAGCTGCCATCTATTTAGACTCGCAATTATCTCTCCAGTTCACCAGCCTCCAGAACATAGCCGATTCTTATGCAGTTAGCTATTACGTTTTATTTAATTAGCTTGATCTTGGAGGCAGAGTGTTCATTTGTGGGACTTGAGAGTCTCACTTTCGGGACCGGCTCGGCATTTGGCCGGGTTCTCTCCCATTTTAGTCGACATATATTTCGCCCAAGCCCCAAAGTAAATAATGAGGCCAAGGACGATGATCACTACTACTAGCTCCAAAGGACTGAGTCTCTTGATATCCCCACCCTCCTGACCGACCTCGATGGAATCAGCCAGAACGGCGAGAGTTATGTTCAGGAAAAAGTAGGGACTTACCATCCAGAGTCTTCCTCCAACCAGCATCAATAACCTCGGAGTGTCATTTCGAAATCCGAAACTCCTTGGTGGTCCATCGCCACCTTGTACCGCATCCCTGTCGATATTGATATTGCCTAATTACTATCCTTACGGAGATTCTCGTTGGTAAGTTGCAAAATTCGATTTTTCGTTGCACGTCCCAGGCAATGACTGCAGAATCCTGCTTGATTTGTTATTTATGAAGACATGAAGACGAAGGGACTAACTTTGGATACTACGTGCAGATGTCTCCCATCAAAGCCCCTTCATCTTGATGCTCTTTAGATGTCAGCCTTGAAGACTACAGGCGTTGACACTGAAACTCATCCCATGATATAAGTTCAGGATAAGAGGCATGAGGCGGATAACTCTTTGCGAGGCACGGGTGGAGAAGTGTAGCTCCGGCTAACGTATTTGCTGGCTTATCAGACGAGGTTGCGCAAACTCAGATCCACTCTCGCGCTGAAAAGAGGGCTACTTTCGCGAAAGTGGCGGAATTGGCAGACGCGCTGGACTTAGGATCCAGTCCCGCAAGGGGTAGGGGTTCGACTCCCCTCTTTCGCACCATATCTTCCCAGCCGGTTTTCCTCACCCGCAAATAGTCTGGAAGCTTTTTCATTTCACTAAGGTTGAGGTTTGTGCATTGAAGACCGAAGTCAATCATATTAGTTCATGCAAGCGCGAAGTCCTTATTGAGGTTCCTCCCGAGAACCTAAAGGAAGAATACAGCCTGCTCTGTGAGCGCTATCGTCAGAAAGCAAAGGTGCCCGGGTTCAGGCCAGGCAAAGCGCCCCTTTCGGTAGTGTTAAGGCACTATCGACCAGCAATCCGAGAGGATTTCTTGGAGCGAGCCGTTCAAAACCATCTTTTGAAGGCGCTTGAGGCGGAGAACCTGTCTCCTCTCGCTACTCCCAAGGTGCAGGATTTGAAATATGAAGACGGCGGCACATTGAGTTTTACCGCCTCTTTCGAAGTCCTGCCCAAGCTAGAGATTTCAAATTACCGAGGGCTGGAAGTGGAGAAAGTCCATCCGGAGGTCAAGGAAGAGGAAATCGAGAAGACCTTGGAGCAGATGCAGGAACGCCTGGCAGAATTTTCTCCCATTGAGGATCGAGCTATTCAGGATGGAGACTTCGCCGTGGTTGCCTACAAAGGGACATACCTGGATGAAAGTCGCCCCGACTTTGAGTCCAAGGAAACGTACATCGAAGTGGGTGGAGAAGGTACGATTGAGGAATTCACCAGAAACCTCCAAGGGGCCAAGCCCGGCGAAACGAAGACTTTTTCAGTCAGCTATCCTGCCGATTACCCGGGCAGAGAGATGGCAGGCAAACAGGTCCGGTATGTTGTCCAGGTTCAGGCCCTTAAGTCGAAGAAGATTCCCGAATTGAATGATGACTTTGCCAAGAACGTGGGTGACTATAACTCAATCGAGGAACTGCGCCTCAAGATCCGTCAAGATCTTCAAGCCGGCAAAGAGCAGGCGGCCAGGCAGGAGATGCAGGAGAAACTCCTGGAGACCATTCTGGATTTGAGCCTGTTCGAGGTTCCCCAGGCACTGGTGGAGCGTCAAACGGAGGCTCGAATGAACGAGTATGTTCGGGGTTTGATCATGCGAGGAATACACCCCCAGACATTGGGTGCAAATTGGTCTGAAGTGCGACTGAAACAAAAGCAGAGAGCCGAGCACGACGTCCGAGTGTCCCTGCTCCTTGATCATATCGCGGATCGGGAGAAGCTGGAGGTCAGTGATGGGGAAGTGGAGGAGGAGATCGTGAAACGCGCACGGGAAGCGAAACAGAGCGTAGAGGCGTTCAAATCGCGCTTGACAAAGGATGGGGGCGCCGATAGAATCAAAAACAGGATAAGAAACCGGAAGACGATGGATTTGCTATTGAGCCTGGCATCGTTCAAGGATCCTCAAGGAATGATCTTGCAGTCCTGATACCCAAATTTCCTGCACATCCGTTCGAGGCATAGGGTCAGATGTTAGTACCAATGGTAGTTGAGCAGACCAGCAGAGGGGAAAGGGCCTATGACATCTATTCCCGTCTGTTGAAAGACAATATCATTTTCATTGGCACTCCGATTGATGATGGTGTCGCCAATCTTGTTACTGCTCAGCTTCTCTTCCTGGAGGCGGAGGACCCCCAGCGAGACATTTCGCTTTACATTAATAGTCCTGGCGGTTCTATCACTGCGGGGTTGGCGATTTATGACACCATGCAATTCATTCGGCCGGACGTGACGACTATCTGTGTGGGACAGGCCGCCAGTATGGGCGCTTTGTTGCTGACTGCGGGCACTAAAGGGAAACGGTTTGCTTTGCCCAACTCCCGCATCCTGATTCATCAGCCTTCGATGGGAGGACTGTCAGGGCAAGCATCAGACATTAATATTCATGCCAAGGAAATACTGCGGCTGAGGGAAATGACCAGCAAGATCCTGGCTGAGCACACCGGTCAGCTCATCGAGAAGGTTGAGCGGGATGTGGAACGCGACTTCATCATGTCCGCAGAAGAGGCCAGGGACTACGGTCTGGTGGATCAAGTGATCTACCGACACGAGTGACCCGGATTTGAAGGATTCCTGACCGACAGTCTTATTTTTCGCTGAAGAAAATTCCCGCGGTTATCGATATGCCAGATTGGGGCTGGTTGGGCACCATTCTCTGGAAGGAGGTTGCGTGAAAAGAAACAATGGCGAAGAGACTCTGCGGTGTTCGTTCTGCAACAAGAGCCAGAATGATGTCCGAAAGCTGATTGCAGGCCCTACGGTATTCATATGTGACGAGTGCGTCCGTGTATGTAACGACATCATTGAAGATGACCAGACGGTAGAGACAGAAGGGAAGACCCATCCTCTTCCTAAGCCCCATGAAGTTAAGGCCTACCTGGACGAATATGTTATCGGGCAGGAAAAGACCAAGAAGAAACTGGCCGTCGCCGTTTATAATCACTACAAGAGAATTGAGTTATCCAAGCGACGAAACGAGATTGAACTCACCAAGAGCAACATCCTGCTCATCGGCCCCACAGGAACTGGTAAAACCCTTCTGGCCCAGACCTTGGCGCGTCGACTCAGCGTGCCATTTGCCATTGTGGATGCCACGACTCTGACTGAGGCCGGGTATGTAGGAGAAGACGTCGAGAATATCATCCTGAAGCTCCTACAGAATGCAAGCGGCGATGTGGAACGATGCCAGCAAGGGATCATCTACATCGACGAGGTCGACAAGATCTGCCGCAAAGACGAGAATCCTTCTATCACGCGAGATGTTTCTGGAGAGGGTGTACAGCAAGCGCTATTAAAGATTCTGGAAGGTACAGTCGCCAATGTGCCGCCTCAAGGGGGAAGAAAACACCCTCACCAGGAATTCACTCAGGTGGACACAACCAATATATTGTTCATCTGTGGGGGCGCGTTTGTTGGGCTGGAAAAGGTCATCGAGCGCCGCATTGGCAAGAAAACGGTGGGGTTTCGGGCAGAAGTGATGACCATACAGGAACGGAGAAATCTCGAATTGCTCGAGCAGGTCGAGCCTGTGGACCTCATCAAATATGGATTGATTCCGGAATTTGTTGGACGGCTGCCCGTAGTGGGTGCGCTGGGCGATCTCGACAAAGCTGCCCTTGTAGAGATCCTGACAAGACCGAAGAATGCCATTGTCAAGCAATATCAAAAGCTTTTCGAATATGAGGGTGTGAAGCTCCGCTTTGACGAAGAGGCCTTAGAGGCCATTGCCGACCTGGCGCAACAACGCAAAGTAGGTGCCCGTGGATTGCGAATAATCATTGAGGATTTGATGCTGGACTTGATGTATTTTCTCCCTGCCCAACGCAAGTTGAAGGAATTTGTGATGACCAGCGAGATGGTGAGATCCAATCGAATCGACCTTTCCCTCTTGGAAAAAGCGGGATAATTGACTGCCTTCGGAGTTGAAGCCTAACCAGGATGTTTAACAAACCCAAAGAAAAGTCTGATTTTTTCACATTGCCCATGGTGCCGATCCGGGATGTAGTGTTATTCCCCTACATGATGATTCCCTTTGTAATCGGCAGGCCTGCTTCCGTGAAAGCCCTGGAGGTTGCTTTTAATGGCGACAAGCGGATTTTCCTGGCCACCCAGCATGACGCTGCGCTGGATGATCCCAAGCCGAACGAGATCTACTCGGTGGGTACCATAGCCAACATTGTGCAAAGCCTTCGACTTCCCGACGGCAACATCAAGGTGCTCGTGGAGGGTATAGAGCGAGCCAAGGCTGTACAGATCCTGGACGAGGATCGCTACATGAAGGCGGTGTTAAGAACCGTCCCTGCGGCAACTCCGTCCATTCCTGCGTCTGAAACCCTGACCAGTAAGGTAACGGCTCTTTTCGAGCAGTATGTGAAGCTCAGCCAGAATCTGAACTCCGATACGACACTCTCGGCTATCCGGGTCGAAGATGTTGGACGTCTCTCGGATACGATCGCGGCAAACCTCACCATCAGCATCGAGGAGAAGCAGGAATTGCTGGAGATTTTCAACCCGGTGGAACGATTGAACCGACTGTGCGATCTCCTGGACATCGAGATTGAGAAGCTCAACATGGATCGCACGATAAATTCCCGGGTGAAACGCCAGATGGAAAAGGCTCAAAAAGAGTACTACCTGAGCGAAAAGATGAAGGCGATTCAGAAGGAGCTGGGCCGCAACGAAAAATCAGAGATCGACGAATTGAAGAAGAAGATCGAAACCGCCGGGATGCCCAAAGACACGATGGAGAAGGCTCTCCAGGAGCTGAAACGACTGGAAATGATGCCCCCGATGTCGGCGGAATCAACGGTGAGCCGGAACTATATCGACTGGCTATTGGCTGTGCCGTGGAAGAAGCGGTCCAAGGAAATTCACAGTGTCGAGAACGCCGAAAAAGTCCTGGAAACCGACCACTACGGGTTGGAGAAGATCAAAGAACGGATTATCGAATTTCTGGCCGTTCGCCAGCTGGTCAAGAATCCCAAGGGCTCAATTTTGTGTTTTATTGGCCCGCCGGGTGTCGGGAAGACCTCCCTGGCCGCCTCCATTGCTCGAGCCACCGGGCGACGATTTGTGCGGCTCTCCTTGGGTGGGGTTCGAGATGAGGCTGAAATTCGCGGACACCGTCGCACCTATATTGGTGCCTTACCCGGTCAAATCATTCAAATGATGAAAAAAGCAGGGACCAAGAATCCGGTCTTCCTGCTCGATGAAGTCGACAAAATGAGCATGGATTTCAGGGGAGATCCTTCAGCAGCCTTGATGGAAGTCCTTGATCCGGAGCAGAACCACACCTTTGTCGATCACTATCTGGATGTGGAATATGATCTTTCTCAGGTCATGTTTATAGCCACGGCTAATGTGATCCACACGATTCCGCAACCCCTCCAGGACCGAATGGAGATCATCCGGATTTCGGGTTATACCGAACCCGAGAAGCTGGAAATTGCCAAGCGGTTCCTGGTCAAGAATCCCAAGGGCTCAATTTTGTGTTTTA
>DATKMG010000229.1:0-8405 GCA_035541995.1 Terriglobia bacterium | reverse complement strand
TGCCGGTACCGACGGCCATGTACACGACATCAACCATTCCACGTGCGACACCACGCCACTGCTCACCCAGTACATAACCGGTCCGGTCACTGTCGATGATTATCGTACATGAAAGCCGTGAGCGGAGTTTATCACGAAGGGGAATGTGATCATTCCCCCACAGGTTCGGAGCCCATGCCAGTCCACTCCCCCGATCAAAAATCCCCGGGACTACCATTCCCATTCCCGCAATCTTCACGGTATCCAAATCGGTATCACGAAGGATCTCAAGACAGGCGCTGATAATCTGCTCAATAGAATCATCAGGGGTTCGTTTCTCTACGGGGTATCTGCGCTTCAGTACCAGATTCCCCTGGCTATCGACAACGGCGACGGCCAGCTTGGTTCCTCCCAGGTCCACGGCTATGACTGGAGGCAGAGTGATGTTGGATTCAGGCATATCCATAACCTAACCTGTTCCCATGAGGGGGCGCCTGATTACCGCGGATGAAAATAGCGGTTCTGGGGAGAGTGTGGGAGCCGATCTCCGAGCGGCGACTAGTTTACACCAGGAGATCGCCGCGCAGGAGCGCTGCTCCCACATTAAAACCGCATTTTCATGAGAGTGTTCCATGACCTTCTTCAAGTCACCACGGCCGATGAAAATGACTGATGGGTTTGGAGTTCAACTTTTAGGTTGTCCTTGCATCAGGCATGCTAAAGCATGAACCCCAAACTCATTTTCAAGAGAGAGAGTGACCCTGCTCAGCCGTTAGGGGTTATACGGATGACCCATACCTGGCTTGACGCCATCGGTTTCTTAAAAACCAGCTCTTCCCCCTCCCGGATAAAGCTCACTTTTTCTCCCGTCTGCAAGTCACTGGCGTCGCATCCCCCGCCCGGTTGTTTGAAACGAACGAATGCCTCAACTGAACTGGTCTCATGGTTGAAAACAAAGAGCAGCGTCTCTTTGCCTGAAGTCATCTCACGAATTTCAACAGAGGGTTGGCCGGATGCAACCGTTACCCTGACGCGAGGGGAGATGCCCGCCCATGACAGCAATCCGTTAAAGAACTCTTTCAATTTGCTGTCCCGATGAGCCTCGTACGACATCCCCAGGAAAGTTCCGACTGCCAGACTCTTCCCTTTGCCAAAGCTGGAAACAACCATGGCCGCCGACCCATTGGGGAACTTCGCGATCACTTTGGCACCGGCACTTAATGGCTCTAATGCTTCCTCGTATAGGCCCCCTTCGAGCCGGTCGCCAGTTCGAAGTCCGGGAATGCTCGGATCTACAGTGACAATCTCGATAGAAGTCTTCCCATTGGCTGTTCTCTGTATGGAAGTTTCCCGGCACCCCACAATTTCATGAAGGCCAAAGCCGGGTATGATTTCTTTGGCCCACCCATGCTCATCATTCCACGCCAGGCGCGCCTCAGTAACCAAAGTACCTCCATTTCTGACGTACTCCTTGAGGGCTCTGGCCGAAGCCTCCGGAATCATCAGGGGATATGGGAGCAGGATCAACTTATATTGCCCGGCGTTCTCAGGAATCTGGTTGATATGAATGAAATCGACCGGGATATTGGATGGGAACAGCGCCCGGTACATGCCCAACATCGAATTTCGCTCAATCCCTTCGAATTCACTTTGCGCCCCTGCCGCCCATGAAGGTTGCCGACCTCCCACCATATATGACAAGGGGTTGTATACGATAGCAACCGCTGCCGCTGCGGGTTGTGCCTTGAGAAAGAGCTGTTGAGCCTGGTCAACAGTCCGGGAAATCCCGCCGGCTTTTCGGGCACGCTCTGTGATACTGCCGTCCAGATTGATCAAGCCAAAGCCTCCGGATTCATAGCCTGAACTCATTGGATACCAGGCATAAATATTGATGGCTTTGGCGCCGCGGGCCAAGGCACTCCACATCCAAATCGCCACATCGTCAGAGGTCACGGTGGAACTAATGTTCAAGGCGACGGTGCCAAATCCCCCCTGAAGCTCTCCGATCCAGAAGCCGTTGGCCTTGGAATAGCAGGCAGACCGGCTGAAATCCAACAGGGCCCCGCGCCAAGCCGGGTCACGGCCAACAGGAAAAGAGTGTTTCGGATAGAAGGAAGTCCCCCAATAATCCACCTGCTGGGCCATCAACCAGTCGTCCGGATTCCCGTCGCCGTCGAGCGGATGGGTGAAAAGGGAAGGAGCAGCCGCATGGCTCGTGGCCACGCGGTCAGGAAGGACAGCCTTCACCGCCTCGTATCTTGCCCGCAAGTCTTCGGCGAGCTTATCGAGGATGAAGTAGCGCCAATCCGTATAGTCTGTGTAGGAGAGGATTGTACTGAGGCGAGGGGGTTCGACGCTTTCCCAGCTTTCATAGCGACGATACCAGGCTTGATTTAGAGCACCCAAAGTGCTGTACTTCTTCTTCAACCACTCTCGGAAACGGGCCGTGGTATAAGGACAAAAGCAGAATTCGGGACTCGGTAAGTATGTCGCTGACGCCCAATTAATAACATGGGGCTCACTCCAGAGATCCCAACCCAGGAAGGCGGGTCGGTTCTTAACCTCCAAAGCGAGCCTGGTGAAGAAGCCCAGCATCGCTTTGCGTACTCCCGGGTGGTCAAAGCAGAAACCCGGTGCTGACTCTGAGCGCATCTTCGCACCGCTGATATCGACGAACTGCGAATCCGGGAACTTCCTGCCTACCCAATCCGGGGCAGAATCCATGTAGACCTGGACAAGCACTCGAAGGCCAACCTCCTGGGCCAGTTCGGTGAGCACATCCAGGCTGTCCAGGTTGAATTGGTTTTCGACAGGTTCGGCTGAAGCCCAATCGATCCAGCAGCGAACCGTGTTGAATCCCAACTTCCTTATACTGAGAAGGTCCGCCTTCCAGATTTCACGTTTCTCCCTTGGGTTTGACTCCAGCATCGGCGCACGGGCTTTCCCTCCCCCGTACCACACGGCCATTGGAAGGAAATCCGGCCCGGTTGACTTCGGAGCTGGCAACTGTGCAGGCAGAGGTACTTCGAGACAGCAGGTCAGAAGAACAATCCAGAGCAGGTGCCGCATCAATGAACCTCCTTCTGGAGCGAGTTCGAGCCTCGACCCCACAGGAATTCAGAGGCATAAATCATTTGTCTTAAGTTCAGGGCTCTGAAAAAGGCTTGCGTGGAAACATTCGAGGCTGAAAGAATCCTCCACACAGCATGAAGCAAACGATAATTAGTCCACAACACTGCCAGGATTGCAAGAGGCTCCCGGGGAGACTCGGTCCCGGGACCTACATTTTGCTCTTTCGTGTGAGGAAAGAATCGGCTCTCCGAGTCGGAAAACTCGGTAGATTCACGCTTCCAAACGGATTCTTCATGTACGTAGGAAGTGCCATGGGACGAGGTGGAATTTCGGGAAGGTTGAAGCACCACCTAAGTCGATCTGAAGTTCTCCATTGGCACGTTGATTATCTGAGCAAAGTGGCACACCTGGAAGAGATTTGGTACCAGGAAAGCCAGGCACGACAGGAACACCATTGGGCGACGGTCCTCAGCACTCTGGGAAGAATCCCGATAGCGGGATTTGGATCCTCGGATTGCGGGTGTAAGGCCCACCTGTTCTCTTTTTTGCGTCGCCCAAGAATTCACATCTTTCAGAAGGTTCTCAAGAACAGGGATTCCAAATCAGAACCTGTAAGAAGATTGCTTGACTTCGATCCGAAAATCCGCGCCTTCAATACGGATCACTTTACACATCTCGTAAAGGCGAGAACGCAACCTGGCACCAATCCGGTCGGTTAGAGTCTCCTCGGCAGGTACCCGGCTCCCGTTGCTAAGGTATATCCGTTCCTTTAGGGTGTCTTCGAAATTGGATGTGATCAAAGTCGTGGACTTCTGGTTGTAACGCGTGTTGATAATGTACGCAAAAGTATCCCTGACCCACTCAGTCGGGCGTTCAGCTCCCAAGTCGTCCAGAACCAGCACTTCGGAAGTAAGCACCGGTTCGAGAATTTGCATTTCCGATGTGTGAGAAACTGGATTGTAAGAGTCCTGAATCTTTTTCAAGAGATCTCGAAAATCACAGAACAACCCGTTGACAGCTTGTCGGAGGATCAGCGCCCTCAGGATAGATACGGCCACATGGGTCTTGCCTACACCGCACGGACCCAGAATCAGCAAGCCACAGTCAACACCGGGATAGTCTTCGACGTACCGCAGAGCGGCTGCCTTCACCAGGGACAGCTTCTCGGTAATGGCACTGAAATTCTCGAAGGAACAGGCTCCGTATCGAGCAGGAATACCCGCTCTTCCAAGCAATCGGTCTAGCTTGCTCTTCTCGAAACATTCGCAACGAACTACTGCGAGATGATCCTGTATTTGGACCTGCTTCCAACCGGTGCCCCGGCAGATTGCGCAATCCCCCGTCCTTTCCATGCAGGGAATTTTAATACAGGTACAGAAACAGAAAAAGGAGAATCATGACAGGTGAGAATTCCATCACTGAGAGGAGGGACGCTTGAAGCGGGTTATCTTGGGTGGCGGGGCGGGGACCAGAGCAGTCTCCACTTTCTCCTGGTAATGGGATGTGACCTGAGAGAATTCCTTGCGTATCATTTCAAGAAACCGGCCTACTTCCTTCTGCATTTCCATCATCTTGTCCCGCATGTTCAGGACGACTTCCACTCCTGCCAGATTCACTCCTAGATCTCTGGTCAGAGTGAGGATCAGCTCCAGCCGCTCGAGGTCCTCATCGGTGAAGAGGCGGGTGTTGCCCTCCGACCTCGAGGGCTTCAATAAACCCTGGCGTTCATACAACCGCAAGGTCTGAGGATGGATATTGTAGTTCTGAGCCACGTTGCTGATCATGTATGCGGCCTTGCCCCTCTTCTTCATGGCTTAAGTAAACAAATCCTTTCGAGGATCTTCTGGATTCAAGCGGGCAAATTCTCTTAGAAGCTCTTTGCTGCGTTCATCAGCCACCCGGGGAAGAATAATCCGAACTTCAACAAACTGGTCTCCGCGCGTGGAGGCCCGCAGGGAGGGGGCACCTTTCCCTCTCAAGCGAAACTTCTGACCGCTCTGAGTCCCGGGTGGAATCTTGACGACTGCTCTCCCCTCCACTGTGGGAACTTCAATCTTAGCACCCAAGGCCGCCTCGGTCACTGTAACCGGAACCTTAGTGTAAAGATTATCTCCCACTCGTTCAAAGAAGGGATGTGCGGCCACGGTAGTCACGATATATAAATCGCCAGGAGGGGCCCCATGTGTCCCAGCGCTTCCTTTTCCGGCAAATCGAATTCTTGACCCGGTCTGTACCCCTGGCGGAATCTTGATTTCCAAGCTATCTGTGACCTGGACCCTTCCTTCACCCCCGCATTGAGGGCATTTTCTCCCCACTTCGCCGGACCCGCCACACTCTGGGCAAGTTGAACTAAACCGGAGTCCCCCTCCCATTTGACCGATCTTCCCAGTGCCCCGGCAGGTCGGGCAAGTGCGAGCTTTCCCGCCCGAAACCTGTCCTCTGCCTGAACATACCGAGCATACATCCTTCCGAGCGTAGCTAATCCGGGTCTGCAGACCCTTCAAAGCGTCGTTAAATCCAATTGAGATTTGGTACTCGAGGTCTTCACCTTTCTGGGGCTGTGCAGTTCGAGCCTGTGTTCCTGAGAATATCTGAGAGAAAATGTCGGAGAAATTAGACTGCCCGAGATTGGAGAAATCGAAACCGGAAAAATCAAAGCCACCTCCCGGAGCACCAGGGCCTGCTTGAAAGTTGTCAGAGTAAGCGCCGTAGTTATCGTATATTTCCCGCTTCTTAGGGTCACTCAAGACGTCGTAAGCTTGGGAGATCCTCTTGAAGCGCTCTTCTGACTGCTTGTCTCCCGGATTGACGTCGGGGTGATATTTCCGTGCCAATTTGCGGTAAGCCTTCTTGATATCGTCCTGCGAGGCACCTCTCTTGATATTCAAGATTTGGTAATAATCCTCAATTTTGGCCATACGTCAAAATGAAGTTATTGGGAGCAAGAGTGTTTTGGAACAAGACATCTGGACGGGGTCGGCACGCTGTCTTTTACTACCCCCCGCCGCCATCTCCAGCCTGGAGGCGACCTTAACGAATTCTCATGCTATGACTTCAACGCTTCTTATTCACTTCCACTTTGATAGCGCTTCGGCGAGTAGTCTTCTTAGGGATCGCAACCGTGAGTACGCCATCCACCATCTTGGCCTTAATGGAAGAGGCATCCACAGGTTCAGGAAGCTCAAACCGTCGTTCAAATCTTCCAACGGGACGCTCCAAGCGGTGGTATTTCTGGTCGGAAACATCTCGGGCAAAATGGCGCTGACCTTTCAGAACAATCATTCGATCCACGATCTGCAAATCCAGATCTCCCTTTTCGATCCCGGGCAACTCCGCCAGTAGCACAAACTCCTTTTCTGTCTCGTAGAGGTCTACAGGCGGAGACCACGTGGAATTCAAATCGGCTTCAGAAATTAACCGCATCGGAGACACAGCCTCTTCGAACAGAGAATGCACTCTCTCCCGCAAAGCTAGAAATCTCTTCAGTAGATCTTGTTCGTTTGCCAAGGTTACTTCCCGTTTGCTGTCTGAGGGGGCTTATTTCTTTTTTTCGTCCACATCGACATACTCTGCATCGATCACTTCTCCCTCAGCCGGTTTGGAACTCGAGTCTGCCGAAGAAGCCTGACTACCACTTTCCGGGGGAGGCCCGGCGTGGGCACCCGCTTGTTTATAAAGCACATCAGCAACTCGGTGGGTGGCCCGGGTCAGCCCTTCTACGGCCTTGTTGATTCGATCGGCACCCCCCTCCTCCACTGCTTTCCTGCACTCTGCGATGGCCGCCTCGATGGCTTTCGCGTCAGAGTCAGGGATCTTCTCCCGGTTCTCCCTCAGGAGTTTCTCAGTGGAATAGATCAAGTTATCGGCCTTGTTCTTAACGTCTACCTCATCTCGATAGCGGCGGTCTTCCTCCGCGTGAGACTCGGCGTCTCGGGTCATTCGGTCGATCTCCTCCTTGGTCAAACCGCTGGAAGCTGTGATAGTAATTTTCTGCTCCTTTTGGGTTGCCAGGTCTTTGGCGGAGACATTCACAATCCCATTGGCATCAATGTCAAAGGTCACCTCGATTTGAGGAACTCCCCGGGGGGCCGGAGGAATCCCCACCAGATGGAATTTCCCAAGCGTCCGGTTGTCTTTGGCCATGCTCCTCTCTCCTTGCAGGACATGGACTTCAACGGAGGTTTGATTGTCGGCTGCGGTGGAGAAGATTTCGCTCTTGCGGGTCGGAATTGTGGTGTTCCGTTCAATTAACTTCGTGGAAACCCCTCCCAGGGTCTCAATCCCCAGTGACAAGGGCGTAACGTCGAGGAGCAGAAGATCCTTAACATCCCCTGCCAGCACTCCGGCCTGAACTGCAGCGCCGACACCCACGACCTCATCGGGATTGACACCCTTATGTGGCTCTTTCTTGAACATATCCCTGACGATTTGCTGGACGCGAGGAATACGAGTGGACCCTCCCACCAGAACCACTTCATCGATGTCTTCCGGCTTCACGCCTGCATCCGCCAGCGCTTGCTTGCAGGGTTGGACACTCTTCTGCAGGATGTCTTCGACTAACTGCTCGAACTTGGCACGGGTGAGTCTCAAGACCAGGTGCTTGGGTCCGGCCGCATCGGCGGTGATGAAAGGGAGGTTGATTTCGGTCTCCATCGTTGAAGACAATTCCATCTTGGCCTTCTCAGCTGCCTCTTTAAGGCGCTGCAACGCCATTTTGTCCTTGGAAAGGTCAATACCCTGGTCCTTAATGAACTCGTCTACGATCCAGTCAATTATGCGCTGGTCGATATTGTCACCACCCAGGTGGGTATCCCCATTGGTCGATTTGACTTCGACCACCCCTTCACCGACTTCGAGAATTGAGATATCAAAGGTCCCACCTCCGAAGTCATAAACGGCTATGGTCTCGTCTTTCTTCTTGTCCAGGCCATAAGCCAAGGCTGCGGCCGTTGGTTCATTGACAATCCTCAGTACCTCAAGCCCCGCAATTTTCCCCGCATCCTTTGTTGCCTGTCGCTGCGAGTCGTTGAAGTAGGCTGGAGTTGTGATGACGGCCCGGGTCACTTTCTCACCCAAATATTCCTCAGCCGCATTTTTAAGTTTCTGCAGGATCATTGCAGAGATTTCGGGGGGGGTATATTCCTTCCCCATGATCGAGACGCGGGCATCGTTGTTCGACGCCCGGGTGACTTTATAAGGAACAATCTTCATCTCCTCTGTGACCTCTTCGTATTTGCGGCCCATGAAACGTTTGATCGAATAGACCGTATTCTCCGGGTTTGTGACAGCCTGGCGTTTGGCTACCTGACCCACTAACCGTTCTCCGCTCTTTGTGAAAGCCACCACCGATGGAG
>DATKMG010000228.1:0-3156 GCA_035541995.1 Terriglobia bacterium | reverse complement strand
CAGTATCCAAGTTTTAGGTGAATTTGACGACTATCGTTCCGTCACCGATCTCATCGTGACGCCATACGTGGGCTGGGTGGTTCCGCCTTTGAGCCTCGTTCCCAACCGAAACGAGGTTGAAGAGGTTCTGGAAGTGCCTCTCTCATTATTTCGAGACAAGAACAGGTTGAGGGTGGAGAGCAAGAAACGCTGTGGCCAGGAGTATCCGGTCTACTTTTACAATTTCGGCGGGAAAGAAATCTGGGGGTTGACAGCCCGAATTATCAGGGATTTCCTGATGCTCATCGACGGGGAGGATTAAGTCGGTAAATGGCATCTATGGGCCGCTCAGTTTTTCTTCTCTCACGGAGACACAGAGACACGGAGAAGAGTTTATAGGTCTCCATTAATGATTCGTGTTATTCCTTCCTTCATTAATGATTCGCCAAAATTCAGCAGGTATCCAAGCTTCATTCCAGTCAGACGGAGGTAGGTTAGCAGTTGCTTTTTGTGTGCTGGATTGGCTTTCTCTACCGACTTCAATTCCACGATTACCATTCCTTCAACCACCAAATCGGCTCGGAATCCTTCTTCAAATCGTTCGCCGTCAAATTCGATGGGCACTGGCACTTGGCGCTGAACCGAAAGCCCTCGTTTTTCCAGTTGCCTGACCAACGTCACTTCGTACACCGATTCCAGCAGGCCGGGACCGAGGGCTTGATGCAAATGGATTGCGCAATCAATGATGACAGTCCCTATCTCATTCTCATGCATCTCCGTGCCTCAGTGCCTCCGTGAGAGATATTTCTTTCGGTGAAAATGAGAATAGTGAAGGGCGGCGCATCCTCCCAGCCAAAGCAGCAACTCGTGTCGCTGCTCAACCCCCGGTTAATGGCTTGCATCCCGGTGGGATGACTTAAGATTACAACTGCGATGTCTGCCGAGGTTGGCAGCAATTTCTCCATCGGTCCATTCCCTTAGCGGAATCTTCAGAGGAGGTTCTTCACTCTTCCTTGAGCCGTCGTTCCATCAAGTCCCGGATGGCTTCGAGTGGGGGCTTGTCATGATACAAGACCAATTCCATCTGTTCGGTGATGGGCATTTCAACCTGAAATCGTCGGGCCAGTTCGACAGTCGCTCGGGTCGTCATTACTCCTTCAGCCACCATCGGTGTGGAGTTCAGGATCTCGGCCAATCTCTGGCCCTGACCGAGTTTCAGTCCAACACTTCGGTTCCGACTCAGTTCTCCCATACAGGTTAATACCAGATCACCCAACCCAGCCAACCCAGCCAGAGTCTCGCGCCTGCCGCCACAGGCCAGGGCCAGGCGGGTCATTTCAGCCAAGCCACGGGTGATCAGCGCGGCAATGGTGTTCGAGCCAAATCCAAGTCCGGCGCACACTCCTGCGGCAATGGCGATCACATTCTTGACAGCTCCGCCCAGTTCGACGCCGACTACGTCTGTACTCGAATACAGCCTCCAGGTGGGACCAGAGAATATTCGCTGAATGAGTTCAGAGACATCCTTCTCCCGACTGGCCACCACCACTGCCGTGGGGTCGCCTCGAGCTACTTCTCGGGCGAAAGAGGGTCCGGAAATGACCGCGATTCGAGGCGTGATGCGAGGAGATAGGACTTCATTGATTACGGACGACATCGTCTGAAATGTTTCACATTCGATCCCCTTTGTTGCGCTGACAAAAATCGTTTGCGTTTGGATATGAGGCAACATCTGATGGTAAAGCCCCCGGCAGTACTGGGAGGGCACGACCGAAACAACGATTTCTGCCGAATTCAGGCAGAACTCCAGAGAATGGGATACTTCCACGCCAGGATGAAATGCGAAGCCCGGCAGATAAATGTTATTGACTCGATTCTTCCGGATTTGCTCAGCCAGTTCCGGCTCGTAGACCCAGAGCCGGACAGGGTGGCCGGCCTTTGCCAGGACATTGGAAAGTGCGGTTCCCCAACTGCCTGCACCAATGACGGCAATCTGGATCATGGTTTAATGTCTACTTCCGCTTTCTCGAAAATCGGTTCTCAGTGCCCATGACCAAACGCTTAATGTTCTCTCTGTGGCGGACAACAATGAGGCAGGAACAGACCACCGAAGCAGACAGAATCCACAAGGAATGATCTTTGGAGAACTCAAAAAGAAAATACAAGATACAAAATGACCCGGCACTGATGATTGACCCCAGGGAGACAAAACGCCAAATGGCAACAACCATTACAAAAATGGCCAGGGAAGTCAAAAGAGGCAAGGGCGCCAAGCAAAGAAACACTCCGGCAGCCGTGGCAACTCCCTTTCCACCTTTGAATTTCAAGAACACTGGAAAGACATGTCCGGCGACCACAGCGACGGCAGCCATTGCCACATACTGTTCATTCCCATGAACGAAGTGCCGGGCGGCGCAAACCGCCAAGAACCCTTTAGCAGCGTCCATCAATAGGGTTAGGATTCCTCCCCACCGACTGGAGGATCTCAATACATTGGCAGCTCCGATGTTGCCGCTACCCAAAGTCCGGATGTCAGTGCCCCATCCCAATCGGACAATCAGGTATCCAAAGGGTATTGAGCCCAAACCATAGGCCAAAATGAGAACAACAATACCAGTCCAGTTGAAATGCATAGATATTAGTTGCTGGGTCCGTCCCCACTGATCGGTGGTCAGGGGAATGTTGTGGAGGTCTTTACCGACAATTCCTTCTCTGCGGCATCGGAGTTTAGAAATCCGGCTAAAGCAGTTTCTTTCGGATCATGTCCAGAGCCGCCTGCGAAGCCCAGTAGCGGATGCGATTGCGGTCGCCGACAAATCGAAATTCCTGGCACTCTATCCCGACTTCGGTAGCTAATGCGATATAGACGAGGCCTACAGGCTTTTCCACACTGCCGCCGGAAGGGCCTGCAATACCTGTGACTCCGATTCCAATCGAAGCTCCCGATTTGAGTCGGATTCCTTCAGCCAGCGCCTTGGCCACATCCGAACTCACTACCCCCCCCATCTCGACCAAAAGCGGAGGAATTCCGATCAATTCGACTTTGGACCGATTACTGTAGCAAGACACTCCGCACAAGAAATAGTTGGAGCTACCAGGTACGCTGGTGAATCGTTGAGAGATCAGACCACCGGTGCAGCTTTCGGCCACAGCGACCGTCATCTGCCGCATCACCAG
>DATKMG010000227.1:0-9432 GCA_035541995.1 Terriglobia bacterium | reverse complement strand
TCCCTCAAACTTGGGGATTCGATCTTTCGGGTGCTTGTTGCGGGTTTGTCTATGCCTTGTGCGTAGGAGCCTCGTTTGTGGCGTCAGGTTTCCATTCCAAAGTGGTGGTGGTGGGGGCAGATACGATGTCGAGCATTGTTGATTACCAGGACAGAGCCACCTGCATTCTTTTTGGAGACGCGGCAGGCGCTGTCCTGCTCGAACCTGCCCGCGATGCTGCCAATGCGTTGATTGACTTTTACCACGAGGTCGACGGTTCTGGAGAGCCGGCCCTGCAAATGCCTGCCGGAGGCAGCCGCATGCCGCCTAGTTGCGAAACAGTGAAGAACCGCCTGCATTTCGTGAAACAGGATGGACAGACGGTCTTTAAATATGCGGTCCGGAAGATGGAAGAAGTCAGCCGGGTAATCCTGGAAAGAAACCAGTTTGCTCCACAGGATATCCACCTTCTGGTCCCTCATCAAGCTAATGCGCGAATCATTCGGAGTTCAGCCGAGCGTTTGGGTCTCCGCAACGACCAATATATCCTGAATCTGTATAAGTACGGCAATACAACCGCCGCCACCATTCCCTTGGCCCTTCGCGATGCGGTCGAAGGTCACCGGCTTGGAAAAGGGGATCTGGTTTTGTTAGCCTCTGTCGGGGCTGGATTCACCGTCGGTTCGGCCTTGGTTCGCTGGGCATATTGATTTCCACTAACCTACTGCGACGCAAGGACTATAGGTTCGAGGCGGCCTTCACTCATGATCCGTCGTACGAGAAAAAACACGCATAGCTGATACAGATGAACCCTGGTAGGTGCATATCTATATAGGATTTCGATACTCGATCGGTGTCCAAAAGGTCATTTCTGTTACGCCTTTGCAGGCTATCCCAACCCGAAGTCGGTCGGTACCCGGATGGTCTGCTATTCAGGATGAGCCGATCCTATGCAATTCATATTGCGCAAGTGCCCCCACTGCCGAGGAGTCTTGAAGATTCCTGCTGGTCGCCCCTCGGTCCTCTGCCTGTATTGCGGACTCCTTGTGCCGGCAGGACCACCTGAATACTCTCAGGCTTCTGCTTCCCTCCGCCGGATCGTCAGCTATGTTCTACTTGGACTCTTGTTTGTGGCGGCTCTCTCACTATTGGTTTCTGCCAGACTGCTCGGCCTCGGACTCGACTGCCTTCTGCACCTCTTACGTCATGGTATTAGTTGGCTTGTGGCGCAACGGCCTGCCCAACTCCCCCGCCATCATGCTCTTCACCCCCATCACGGGTTGACGAAGGCAAATAATCAGCATATCATTACTAAAATTGCACAGTCCAAAGAAGGCTGAAGTTTTGTAACAAAACACGCAGTCGTGTCGGGGAGGATTGGCTTACTCTCTTGCAACGATCTGACTAACTGAATGACGAGGAGGATATGGTATGGCTTACGAATGGAAATTCAACCCGCGTCCCTATACCGATGCGGAAGCCAAGGAACTGTTGAAGGATGTGATCTCTCCTGAAACCAGTGATTGGCACTACAATACTCACCACAAAGGCTACGTCACGTTCCTGAACAACATCGAAAGAGAGTTGGAAACGGCTGACCGATCCAAGGCCAATGGAAACTACAGCCAGATCGGGGAACTGAAGCGACGTTTTACCTGGAACCACGCTGGGGCTTTGCTGCACGATGTCTATTGGGAGGTCATGGGGGGCGATGGTGATATCTCCAAGGCGCCCGAGCTTTCTAAAGCGTTAAGTGCCGAATTTGGATCCATTGACACTTGGAAGGCGGACTTCAAAGCCGCAGCCGTCGCTGCCAAACTAAGTGGTTGGGGGCTGTTGGTTTATGATGCACTCTACTCGCAGAGGCTTCTCAATGTCCTGGTGGACGAACACCAATACGGTGCAATCTGGGGTGGAATTCCGTTGATTTCCTGTGATGTATTTGAACATGCCTACTATCACAAAGACGGACCCGGGCGTGCCAAATATATTGACAATTTCCTGGCCAAGCTCAATTGGGGCCGGGTAGAGGCTCGCTACAAGAAGTTGGTGAAGAAATAGTGTATCTCACTTCAGGCGGTAGCCAAGGGTCTGAAGATGACTTGTTCAAACTGGCTCCCCTCCTCGAAAGGGGAGGGGAGCATTGGATTCAGGCAGTGGAGAGTGGTGGGTCTCCTGCCTGACGGTGTAAAAACCCCCCGTGTCATACCGCCACCTTGTGGCCTCCGGCAATGACATCTCCTTGTTGTTATCCAAGGAAAAGAGCAGTTTGGACCACCTGTTTCCCAATGAAGCCTAGTCTACTCGCCATGGATGTAGCTCCCCCATCCGTATCTGGTTGTCTTCTGGGGTGCTTCCCACTTGAACGTCGAAGCTGATTTACGACCGAACTTCTGAAGGAGGAGGGATTGTCAAAACTTCCTTCGATTCTCAATAGTGATAGCCTTCAGTCGAACTCCAGACGCCACAATCCCGTGCAAAGAATCTCTCGTCTCATGGGGTTATTGGGGTCAGATACGTGGGAAGAATCGGTTGCTTAAGTGTCCAAAAGCACCTGCCTTGCGATTCCTGACCGAAAATGCATGATATTTGGTATAATTGTTTTTTTATACCGATGGTTGGAGCCACTTAATGGAAAAAGATCACTCCCAGAACAACAGAAACGAGCCCGCCAATGAGGAGGATTTCGCGACCTTACTTGCTCGTTACGAAGAATCCAAACAACAGATAAAGACGGGTCAGTTAGTCGAAGGGCGGATCGTCAGCATTTTCGATACGGACGTGTTGGTAGATGCAGGCGGGCGCTCTGAAGGGATCTTGAAACGGGAGGAGATCACTGGACCGGACGGTGTCTTGCTTTTTAACGTGGGTGATATTATTCCGGTCATGGTTGAAAACGGAGCAGGGCCGGATCAACAGCTCCGGCTTTCTTATACTAAGGCCAGCCGGCTCAAGAAGCAGGCGGTACTCCATGAGGCTATCCGGTCTGGAAAATTACTGCAGGGTAAAGTGGTCGAGGTTGTCAAAGGGGGCTTGCTGGTCGACGTTGGCATGCGAGGCTTTATCCCTGCCTCCCAGATTGATGAGCAGTACGTGGAAGACTTGAAGATTTATGTGGGACAGACTTTAACTCTGAAGGTTATGCAGCACGATCTCCCTCAGGGGAAATTAATCCTCTCTCGTAAAGCTATATTGAAAGAGGCTGCTGCCGAAAGGCGTCGTGAGACGCTTGCCAACTTGGTCGAAAGGCAGCGTCGACTGGGAGTGATCAAACGAGTCCTGGATTATGGAGTGTTTGTCGATATCGGCGGAATCGAGGGGTTACTGCACATCTCAGAAATGTCGTGGAGAAGGATCAAGCATCCCTCCGAATTGTTTCAGGTCGGCGATGAAATCGAAGTCGAAATTCTCAAGTATGACCGCGAGAAGAACCGAATTTCCCTGGGTTTCCGCAAACCGGAGGATGACCCGTGGTTGCATGCAGGGGAATTCTATTCGGAGGGGACTGTAGTGCCGGGGGTAATTACCAAGCTGGAGCATTACGGTGCCTTTGCGGAATTGCCGTCGGGCCTCCAGGGATTAATCCCAGTGTCCGAGATGTCATGGACTCGCCGGGTTACCCATCCGGAGCAGTTGTTGAAGGTGGGCGACCAAGTTGAGGCCGTTGTGACTCGCCTGGATGTCATGAACCGCAAAATGTCCTTGAGTCTGCGACAGATTACGGAGCATCCCTGGGATGTTTTTTCCCGGGAGCATCAAGCCGGTCAGGTGCTGGTTGGAAAAGTAACACGGACCGCCGATTTCGGTATTTTTGTGGAGCTCATCGAAGGCGTGGAGGGTTTGGTCCATTTCTCTGAACTCTCGGAAGCTCCCAGCAAAGCCCTCCTGGGTTCTTTCAAGCCTGGACAGGAAATCCAAGTCAAGATCCTGGGGATCGATCTGGCCAACAAGAAGATTTCACTCAGTGTTAAAGCAATTCATGAAGCGGAGGCACAGCAGTCAGTTCAAGAGTATCTGGAAGGGGAGTCTGATGCTGGCAGTCACACGCTAGGTGAGAGTTTTCCAGAAGAGCTTCGCCAGTTTACCAAGAAGGCTGAGTAGCGCACAAGTCATCGGGTTTCCCTGTTCATCTGATCCCTTTCTTTGGGTAATGTCAGGACGTCATCATCCGCTCGTGGATGGGCTTTTTGGGGTTGTCTTCTGCAATTTTCCGGCTTACGGTGACCGGCCATGGCGACGCACAAACAGATCGTTAGAATTGGAGATCCCGCTCCCGATTTCAGTCTCCCCAGCCTGAATGACGGCGTTGTTCATTTGAGCGAATACCGCGGCAGGCGGACGCTGCTGTTCATATGGGCTTCCTGGGAACTTTGTCGTGACCAATTGCCTGGCTGGGAGGCTTTCTATCAGAAGCACAAGCATGAGAAGTTTGAACTGCTCTCCCTGGCGGTGGATGCGGGGGGGATTGAAAAGGTTCGCCCATTTGTGGATGTGGCGAGGCCAAGCTTCAAGACACTTCTCGATACGACGGGAGCTATTTGGGACCTCTACGGATTTGAGTTGATCCCCAGTGGGTATTATGTGGATGAATCTGGTCGTGTCCGATATCTGAAGGTAGGCGGGTTTGACGTCCGAGATGGCACGACCGTGAAGATTGTTGAAGATCTCCTGGCGGAGAAGTGGTCGAAGAAGCCTATCAAACCTGTGGAGAAGCCTTACCCTACGACCCGGCAGGAGATTAATACCTTGATTCGGCAATTGAAAGCTTCTCCCCGAAACACTGACAAACGCTTGCATCTTGCCGACCTGATGGTACAATCCGGGCATTTCAGGAAAGCAGCCAAGGAATATGATGCTGTACTGGCTCAACACCCTAGGCACGTCCGGGGCCTTTTTTCCAGAGGCATTGTCTTTGCACGACACGGGAAAATAGCGGAGGCCCTGGCTTGCTGGCACAAGGCTCTGGCACTGGCTCCTTCCAACTGGATTCTTCACAAACAAATCTGGGTTTTGGAGTCACCGGACCAGTTCTATCCAGCCATCAATTACAGCTGGCAGCAGGAGCAACTCCGGCGAGAGGATTTTCTGGCATCTACCCAGCAGAAAGCCAAAGCCCAACACCGCTAGTGATCGAGCCCGATCAATATCCCCGTCTTCTCAAGTCTTTTTCCGTCATTCCAAAATAGTGACCGATCTCGTGCTTCAAAGTCGTTTCGATTTGTTGGGAGATTTCACTCTCACTGCTACAGACAGCTTCAATGTTCTTCTGATAAAGAACAATTCGAGAGGGCATGCTCATGGCAAAAACCGACTGATGAGTTTTCGGGACTCCATGAAATAATCCCAACAGAAGTCCGGTGTGCTTTCGTTGAAGTTCTCGCTCAGGATAGTCCTCGACGAGGACAACTACATTATCCAGTTTCTGCCTGAATCGTCGTGGGAGGCGTTTCAGGGCGTCTTCGACCAGTTGTGTAAATAGCAGACAATCCATGGCAAGCAGGGAACGGATTGAGGCACAACAAGCGACCGACACAAAGGGATGGCTCGCCCTCGAAGCTTCTGTCCCGCCGGGGTGAACCTGACCCGGACGACGCTCAGACCTCCCACGCAGGTGACTGGGTCAGGCGTTTGACCAGGTTGGAATAATCTAGTCGTTCAGGCCGTGGATTGGAGGTTCACTATCCTTTTCGTGGCGTTCCAACAGGTTCGCCCTCTGTTTCAAAGCATCGATATCGGCCTTCATCTCCGGCAACCTTCCAAACAAGGCATTTAGCAACTTGTACTCCCTCAATGGTCGGACGGGAACCCCCCAGTACACGTCGCCACTGCGAACTATTTTCCCTGGCAGGACTCCCGCTTTGGACCCGATTACGGCGCCTTTCTCCACTCGGGCGTGGTCACCAAACCCGACCTGCCCCCCAATAACTGCGTAATCTTCGATGATCGTACTGCCTGAAATTCCGGTCTGGGCGGCAATCACGACGTGTTGTCCAATCTTCACATTGTGAGCAATCTGAACCAGGTTGTCGATCTTGGTACCGCGGCCAATCCGGGTGACGCCCAGCGATCCTCGATCGATGGTGGTATTGGCCCCGATTTCCACATCATCTTCGATCACGACCCCGCCGACCTGGGGGAACTTGACCTGCCTTTCGCCATCAAAGACATAACCAAAGCCATCACTTCCAAGTACTGCACCGGAATGCAGCACGACGCAATCTCCCAATACAACCCCAGGATAAAGGACCACTCGAGGGTACAAAATACAATTCCTTCCCAGGGTGCAATCATCCCCTACGGTCACGCCTGCTTGAAGTATGCATCCCTCGCCCACCTGGGCCCGGGCCCCGATGGTGACCTGAGGACCGATGTCGACACCAGCCCCCAGGGTTGCATCAGTTGCAATGACCGCGCTGGAATGCCGGACGCCGCGACCTTCCTGGATTGGATACAAGAGCTGAGCTGCTTTTGCAAAATCCAGTTTGGGCTTCTCGGAAACTATGACGGTCCAGGTCGGAGCCGCTACTCCTGCCGGGGCAATGATGGCTGCAGCCTTGGGGCCCTCAGGAGGGATATTTCCCTTATGCCGTACCTCCAGGAAGACCAGGGATGTGCTGTCAGCACTATCCCAGCTCGAAATCTTAAGGATCTGCCTGGTTCCATCCCCCTGGAAAGAACGGTCCAACAATTGGGCAAGCTGTGCAACAGTGTATTTCACAAATAGCCTCCAAGGATGGGATCAGGGCGCCTTACATGGAAAAGTCGAAGTTGCGCTAAGAATGCGGAAGCCAATTCTCCCGGATGGAGTTGAAGAGCCAGCCTGATTAGAAAGAATCCCCCGTCAACAAACGATCCTTTGCTTCTGGCCCCAGCTAAGAAAAGTCCTCTCCGGAGGCAAAAAAAAAGCAGGTCCTGAGGACCTGCTTGGATCAAAAGAAGTTGGAAATTCAACCGCACGGCCCAGGGACTTAAGCTAAACGTCGCTTTTGACTGAAGCCAATATTTCCCGGTCCTTCTCCAGGATGGCAGGATTATCGTGGCAACAGCCTCCTGTCGAGGTTGCCTGAATTACCGGCAGAGCCAGATTGTGCTTGAGTGCAGGCAATTCCACCTTCTTGCCGCGAGCATAGATGGCGTGGCGCCCTTCCTTCTTGTGCCATTCCGCCAGGGTGGCCGTGGTGTGCATATTCTCGATGATCTGGCGCCAACCTGCACCGGTGTTATAGGCGCAGAAAGAGATCTCACCCTCTTGGGTTCCGTAAGGAATCACGCACATTTCAGTCCGCCGGAAATCGTAGGTCCAGAGATCCTGGAACCACATTCCTTCGACTGCTAACACTCGCCACTCATCCCGTTCAGTCCGCGTCTTCATGCGATCATTGCGGTCGCTGTCGGACCTTTCCGAACTCGGCTTGAAGAGGTTAACTACCTGAGTAAGCGGGAATCCTTTCGGCGCCTGGTCGGCTTTGTAGTTCCGCATAATCGACAAGGCCAGTTGGGCGGCGGTGAGCTTTTTCCCGCGAGCTGTGTCGGTGATGACTGCCACGTCCCGAATGAATTGCTCGTAGTCAAAGAACTTGTAAAGCGGAGTAAATTCGCCGCTTCGACGGTTCACAACCAGAAGGCTAAAGATGCCGCAATTCGGGTGACAGTTGCAGGCGCTCCAACCCCACGGGGCATCATCTCCTTGTAGCAGGTCCATGACGCTCGTAAAGGCGCTGTAGGATGAGAGCGGGAACCAATCGCGCATAGGCTCCCAATCGACCTTTAGCTGGTTTTTCAGTTCTTCCACCATCTGTGACAGGGTGTAGCGCTGGGCGTAGCGGGTCTCATCCGTAATATCTTCATCGCGTCCGGTGAAGGAGACAGGCTGGAAGGCAATAGTTTGGATCTTATCAATGTTCTTGGCCGCGAACTCCACGATAGACCCGATGTTGTCGTTGTTGACACCGTTCACAATCGTGGTGACCAGAGTCGTCTTCATCCCCACTTTAGACATGTTCTCGATTGCTTGCAGCTTGACATCCAGCAGATTGCCGACCCCCCGGTGTTTGTTCTTTTCTTCGGTCGTGCCGTCGAACTGCAAGTAAGCCCCGTGCAATCCAGCTTCGTGGGCCTCTCGAGTAAACTCCTCACTTTGAGCGAAACGGATTCCGTTAGTGGCGGCTAACACGCGGTAAAAACCAATCTTTTTGGCATAGCGAACTGCATCGAGGAAATAAGGGGAAATGGTCGGCTCGCCCCCCGAGAACAGAATAATGACTTGACGGCGGGGTTTGAAGGACACAGCCCGGTCCAGGATCGCTTTGATTTCTTCATAATCGGGCTGATGCACATATCCCACCTGATTGGCATCCATAATGCAGGGATTGCACATCATGTTGCATCGGTTGGTAAGATCCACGGTCAGGACAGACCCGCGGCCAAACTTAATGGTGGAGGTGCCGTGACGATGAACAGTTTCATCTTCGGCGCATTGAAAGTCACGCCCAAAGAAGAGGCTCTCAATCCGCCGGGTAAAGGCAGGATTGGTAGAAAGCACATCTTCAAACGGTCCGTGCTTCTCGCAGACCTTTCTCACTAAGACTCGCCCGCCTTCTTCGAGAATCTGGGCCTTGATCTCCCCGGGATTACCCTGGACTAAAACCGAAAGATCCTGTTCTCCGCGAATAATGGCATTCCGCACTTCCGGAATACACTTGGGACAGAGAGAATCGGTCCAGCGTGGGATCCCCAAGGTCGGTGCGGAACGTTGATGGCTCTTCAGCATCTTTCCAGGGGCCCACTTTGGGCTGGGCAGTTCCCCTTCAGGAAGGCTGCGATTTATGCTCTGAAAAAGCTTCCAAGTCAGGTTGGCCATACCGGAAACAAAGGAAGAACCGGACCAGTTCCGCAGAAAGCGGCCCTCGTTCTTGTTCCGGAACATATGGTCAGTATACATGCGATGCCTCCGTTTTAGGCGCCGGTTATTAGATCTATATGTTCTCGTGCCGGGTCCCCCCAAGGACGAGGCACACACTAATCCCCTCTTTAAACTCCGTAAGTCATAATCAAACACGATAACAATTCAGGCTCTGGCTGTCCAGTAAATTTTTCATAATCTTAGAGTTCTGAGACCTTTGCCTAGTACCGAAGTAGTTAAGGCTGAAGAACAATGGGCCACCCTCTCGCTACTCCTGGCCAGGATGCTTTTGGGGGTCCTCAGCCAGCAATTTACCCAAAACGAAGCGAACACCTGGAAAGGGCGGTCAAGAAAATAGACAAAGATCGAGCAAGAACTCAAGGCGAACTCTGGATGAAGGCCCCATCGCCGGTGCGCTCGCCGGGAGAGGCGCCGTCGTTAATCACCGCATAGGTTATAAAGGGATTGTTACCCGAGGTACGGACGACACGTGCATAGCCTTGTTTCATTTGCGAGGCGTGCTGAGCCAGGACTGTGTTTATCTGCTTCCA
>DATKMG010000226.1:0-5601 GCA_035541995.1 Terriglobia bacterium | reverse complement strand
GTACTAATTGGCATCAGTCCTATCCAGGTATGGGCAATGCGCTCCCCAACTCACGGCATGCAAAAGATATGGAACTGATAAAGGAGATGGGGGTGAATTTCTGGCGGACCTCCCACTATCCCCACGATGTAGCAACAATGGATGCATCCGACCAGCTCGGCTTGATGGTCTGGGATGAATTGCCCATCAATAAGGAGATTGGGGATCCCAATCAGTACATCGCCAACGTCAATATCATGGCCAATGAAATGATTGAACGGGATCGAAATCATCCCTCGGTCATCGTCTGGGGAATTGCCGGTGAAGTCAATGCGCCTGAGAAGGTGTCAATCAAGGTCGTAGAAACCGTGAGCAAGAGATACCGCGAACTCGACCCGACTCGCCCCGTTGCGATGCATGCGCCACGTGGTGATGAAATTGAAGCCTTGGTGGACGTGGTGGGGCTCGGGGTCGACAAAGAGACGGATGAAAAACATGTAAAATATCCCAAGCGATGCTTTATGACGGCAGAATACAGTGCTTCGCTCATGGGCCGCGGGATCTACGGCATGGGGCCGGGAAGTGAAGATCTGGCCTGTCAAAACCACGAGAAATACCTGAGCCAGTTGAACCAGCGCCCCTGGATGGCGGGGGGGATGATATGGAACCAGTTCGACTATGACGGAGAAACATATGACGTCGTCATTCCTCACGTCGTCGCCTTTGGAGTGGGGGATGTCTGGAGAATTCCTAAAGAGGTCTATTACTTTTATCAGAGCCAGTGGAATCCCAAGCTCATGGTACATATCGTGGGACACTGGACCTGGCCCGGAGAGGAAGGCAGTATCAAACCTGTGAAGGTCTATAGCAATGCCAACGACGTCGAACTGTTTCTCAATGGAAAGTCCCTGGGAACCAAGCCCAGAGGGGACTATCCAGGCCTTACCCAGCCTCCTCGGATCTGGCAAGTTCCTTATCAACCGGGGACTTTGAAAGCTGTAGCCCGCAGTTCGGGGAAGGAAATAGAGTATGAAATGAAGACGGCGGGTTCTCCCCACCACATCGCCCTCGAGTCTGATGTTCAACAACTCCGATCGGGGGATCTGGAGAGCCTTGCCTACATTACAGCCAGCGTCGTCGACTCCAAGGGGACGGTAGTTCCTTCGTCTCAGCATGCCATCACCTTCACCTCTTACGGGCCCGGTGAACTTTTGGAGCAGTCCTGGCTGGGGCACGGGGCGGGCCTGACCTGGAATGTGATTGCCGGAAAGACCGTTGTTGCATTTCGCTCTACCCCTAGAACCGGACGGGCAGTCGTCAGTGCCTATTCCCCCGGGCTGGGCATGGGGCGTATTGAATTGCCGGTGACTGCCCCGGATCGGCCTGATGAGATGGAGTACAAGGAAAAATTTGAAGTGGACGAGCTGCCTTAGCCGTCCTCTTTGTTCAGATTCCTCACCACAAAGGCACAAAGAAAATGCACAGGTGTCTCACCTGCCGGGAATTGTGAGGGTCCCACCTTGGGCTGTTTTGAGCCTGGCCTGGCGAAGGTGACAGGAGTGGTTAAGATTATGGACCTTGATAATTCCACACCACCGGGTCTGTCTTCGTGTCTCTGTGCCTTGGTGGTGAGTATTCTGGGCTAAAAATAGATGGCGAATTGGGTCGGTTGTCCCGGGCGGGAGTCCAGAGAGAAATCAAACTTGTGTTGGCTGAGAATTTCCTGGATCAGAGTGAGGCCGATACCTTGTCCTCGCTCCTTGGTAGTGAAGAATGGCGTAAATAAGTTGCCCTGGAACTCAGGCGGAATGCCGGGGCCTGTGTCCTCGATGATGACATATCCTTTTTCGCCCCGTTTGCCCAGCCGAATGGTGATAGTCCCTCTCTCCCCGACAGCCTCTAATGCATTTTTCAGGATATTCACGAACACCTGTTCCATCTGGTAGGGGTCCATTGGCACGGGTTCCAATGACTGAGCGACGTCCCATTTCCAACAGATAGAGCCGCGCCGGCCGTCGATTTTCATCAACGCAACGACGTCCTGCAACAGGCGCAACACATCGCAGGACTGCAAATGAGGGCGAGGCAGTCGGACCACTTCCGCAAAGCTGCGGGTAAAGGCGTTCAAGTGGTCAGCCCGGGAAATGGCAATCTGCAGGGCGTTCTCAAAATCCTTTCGGTCCTCCTCCCGCAATTGGTCTTTGTAGTTCAAACAGGAATGCAGTAACGAATTGCTGGCACCGATCGAGTTGTTCACTTCATGGGACATCATCCGAATGAGCTTTTCGTAGGCCGCTTTTTCAGTGCGTCTCAACTCCTCAGTCAATTCTTCGATCATGAGGAACTGCCGTGGGAATCCTTGATCCAGGAAAATCGATTTCTGGCACCGCATCCTTCTTCTGCCGTGAAGAGCCAGGATCTGGGCTTCTCCGACAGCGAGTTGGTCCAGGGCCAGGAAGAAAGGCTCCTGGATCTCGCTTAACCTTTTGCCCAGCAGGTCGCCAGCAGCCAGTTGCAGGATTCCCTCAGTAGCCGGATTGACGAGAGTGACCCGTTGGTCAAAGTCGAAGGTAATGATTGCCGATGGGGAAGCATTGATGATTTTGTCGAGGAAGTAATGTTTCTCACGAACCCGCAATCTTTCTTCCCGGAGGTGATCAATCATCTTGTTATAGACACCGATCAACTGGTCCATCTCCGGTTGGCCCACCTCCAAAAGTCGGGTTGTGAAGTCCCTCTCCTGAATGAACTGGGTTCCTGTACGGATAAGATCCAGGGGTCCGAAGAAGCTCTTGATCAGTTTGACACCAATCAGAATGGAGAAGAGAAAGAACAACTCGACAGGCAGCAGCCACAGCCGGTTCTGCCTCAAGACGAACACAGCTACGGCCGCCAGAATAAGGTGGATCGAAACAAGGTAGAGGAGGATCTTGAGGCGAAGACTCACGGATTGAGCCCGTATTTTTCCATGCGACGATACAAGGCCGGACGGCTGAGGCCCAGCGCCTCAGCGACTTTGCTGATATTGCCGGAGTACTTCTCTATGCATTGGAGGATCATGGCCTTCTCCATCTCGTCCAGGGTCATGCTTCCCGCGGCGGGCAGCGACCGCTTGCGCAGATCTCGCGGTTCCATCTCGACCGGCAGGGAGAAGTCCTCTACTTCCAGGACAGGCTTGGATATGACCACCATCGTACGTTCGATGAGATGTTTCAACTGCCGGATGTTTCCGGGCCACTCCAGCGTCTTGAGCCAACTTAACGTTGCGGGGCTCAGCGAGACTTCATTGCGCCTGTACACTTTCGCCATGCTCTCCAAGAAATGTTGAGCTAGAAGCGGGATGTCTTCCCGCCTTTCCGCGAGTGAGGGCAAGTGAATGGCGATCAGGTTCAGACGGTACAGGAGGTCCTCGCGGAACTCCCCCCGGCTAATCAGGTCGGCTAGGTTGCGATTGGTGGCGGAAACTACGCGGACGTCTACGGTGCGGGTGACGCTGGAGCCTAATACTTCGTAGGTCCGGTCCTGCAGAACGCGCAGCAGCTTCACCTGAGCGTTGGGGTCGAGCTCCCCGATTTCATCCAGGAAGATCGTGCCCCCGCTTGCCATTTCAAACCGGCCTTTGCGATCCTGCTTGGCATCGGTGAAGGCTCCACGGACGTGACCAAACATTTCACTTTCAAACAAGGTCGAAGAAATCCCTCCCAAATTGACTTTCACGAAGGGACCTTGTTTTCTCCGGCTGTTGCGGTGAATCGCTTCGGCAACCAATTCCTTTCCGGTTCCACTGTCCCCCGTGATGAGCACTGAGGCGTCAGTGCCGCTGACACGCCCAATGACGTCCAGGACCCTTAAGAACCTGGGATCCCGTCCGACCAGGGCTTGAAAGTCATAGCGGGAGTCCAATTCCTCGCGGGTTAGGACCTTGTCCGCATGACGGCTGGTAGCGACCGCCGCCAGGCCCATCGCGGTTTGCACCGACTGGAGCAATTGCTGATTGTTCCAGGGTTTCGTAACAAAATCAGAGGCTCCGCTTCTCATGCCTTGCACCGCAAGCGAAATCGATCCCCAGGCGGTAAGCAGGACCACCGGAACCTCAGGCCAGCGGACTTTGATCTTCCCAAGCAAATCCAGACCTTCTTCACCGCTTGTCTGCCGGGAAAAATTCATGTCCTGGATGATCAGAGAGAAGCTCTCCTTTTCCAGCTTTAGGAGGGCTTCAGCAGGCGAAGCGGCAGATTGAGACCGATAACCGGCCTGCTTGAGCACCAACGCCAGCGATGCCGTTACCGATGGGTCATCATCGACTAGGAGGATCATGGACAATCAAACCACCAAGGCACCAAGACACCAAGCAATTAAAGGGCGATACGTTTGATTCTGTCACGAATAAGAGGTACGTTGAAATTAATCAACAACCCGAGCCGATGACCTGTTAACTTAAGGTATGTTAGTACTTGGGCTTCATGCACTGGAAGGATCTCCTCAACCGCTTTGAGTTCAACAATCAGACTGTCCTCTACCAGCAAATCTATCCTTAATCCGGCATCCATTCTGATATTGTCATAAATCACGGGCAATGCAACTTGACGTTCGATCGAAAGATTGGACTTCCCAATCTCATGCGCCAGGCAAATCTCGTACACACTCTCCAAAAGGCCTGGACCCAAGCTTTTGTGAACTTTGAAGGCGGCTTCAACGACCAGTTTGGCAATTCGGTCAAGCTCCACTGGGACGGGAGTTCTTGGTGTCTTTGTGCCTTGGTGGTTCATTTTCTCATTTTCTCTACTCGTAGTGGAGTGCCTGGGCCGGTTCCACGCGCGCAGCCATCCAACTGGGGTACAATCCACAAAGCACGGTCAACACATAAATCAAACCGGCTGACGATACAATACCAAAACTAAACACCCTGGCGCTAATGAAGTCAATGAGGTGCAGCATGGGAACCTGCACAGCCAAAGCCACCCCCAGCAGCAATCCAACCGAAGCAATCACCACCAGTTCTCCCAGTACCTGGCGATGGATGTCTCCCCGAGTCCCACCCACAGAGCGCCGTAAGCCAATCTCTCGGGTTCGTTGTGTCACATTTTGCCAGAGTACCCCCACGAGTCCCAGGCCTACCATGATCAACAAAAACGCAGCCACTATACCGCCCGCAACAATCGGGACCAGACAAAACGTAAGCCAGTTCTGACGGCTCTCGCTCAGAGGGGTCAGTATGAATGACCAATTCTTATTGACTCGCTGGATTTGGGTCATGAGTTTTTCTTCAAACGAAGCAGGAGTGTCGGGCCGCACTTTCACCAGAATGTAGTGCGGAGGTCCGCTCGATTGGCCTTCCATTCCACTCCAACCACTTCGCTGAAACGCAAAGGCATATGGAGAGACAAATTCCCCATGCTTTCGATATTCCGAGATAACCCCAACCACTCGTCTCTCTCGTTCCGCTTTTTCCGGTGCGATATTCTTCCCGAGTGGATCCTCTGACCCAAAAACTTCTTCCTTCATTTTCTGATTAATCACAATAGGATCCCAACTCAGGGCAGCGTCGTTAGGCTCAAACCATCGGCCTGCAACAAGCTGCAACCCAAGCACATCCTTGAACCCGGCCGTACAACCGTATTC
>DATKMG010000225.1:0-9451 GCA_035541995.1 Terriglobia bacterium | reverse complement strand
GGACTGATGAAATGGCCTGCCCCCTACCGAGATGCTTCGACTCAAGCTCCTGCAGAAGCTGGCTCCAATTGTGGACCCCCGGACCGACTGATAAGTTGATTCCGTTAATTTCAAGTTGTGGCATTCCTTTCCTCCTCCGGTTTGTTGATGATTTCGAATCCTCCAGAGGATTCGATATTGGAAATCCTTTGATTCATTGATTCTTGTGCATTACGACCACTGCCTAAGCCCCCTCGGCTCCAGAGATCTGCGTTAGCCGACTTAACGGTCTCCGAGCAGTGGGTAAGCCTCCTGATTTTCTCGCGTGCGAGGCGGGCCAATCTGGGGTTGTCCGTTAGGATTCTTTCGTAGAACTTAATTGCCCGCTCGGGTCCTGCGTTCTTCTCATAGAGATAACCCAGCAGAAGCAGACATTCCGTGTCCTGTGGGTTGGCCTGAAATGCTCGTTCCATGAAGGTCATGGCACTATGATCCGGGCATCTTTTGGACTGAATTACCGCGAGTTTTTTAAGCGCCAACGGCTGATCCGGGTGATGATTTGTGACCTCACGCAGACGCGACTCCGTTTGTTCCAGATCCCCACGGTGCTCCGACAACGATGCCAAATTCATTAGTGCGTCAAGGTTAGCAGCATCTTGTCCTAATACCGCTTGATAGCTGGCCTCTGCCTCTGGCAACAAGCCTGAACTGAACTCCGAGTGGGCCTTGATCAACCAAAGAGGAATAATGCTTGGGTCTAGCATAAGTGCTTTGCTTGCCCACTCTCTGGCTTGATCATAGTGCTTCAGTTTGAAATGAATTTCTGCTAACAGAGCAAGGCAGGAACGATTTTGCGGGAATTTCGACGAGCACAACTCAAGTGGGGGAATGGCGTCTACCAACCGCCTTTTTTCAATGGCCAGGCGCGCGAAATTCTCGTAAAGCACTTCGCTATCTGGATTCAGCCGCAAGGCTTGGGCCAGGTGGGTAAATCCTTCTTCCGTCTTCCCAAGCCTGAGGAACACACCTGCCATATTGAAAAAGGCGAGTGCGTTCTTCGGATTCAGTGAAATGCACTGTTTGTAGTACTTGAGTGCCTTTTTCAGGTGACCCAAGTCTCGAAAGTAATTGGCATAGTCCAACAAAACCCGATCGTTCTCCGCATTGCGGGCAAGGCATTTTTGATAGTACTCACCGGCAACCTGCAGTTCACCGAGACGATGATATGCAAGTGCCAGGTAGAACAGTGAGAAGTCGATCGAGGGGTTCAGACGATACGCCGCCTCGAAGTAAGGGATGGCTTCTCTAAACCGATCGAGTTCAAAGAGCTGGATTCCCAATTCATATTGGGCCATGGCACTACCTGGTTCTTCTTGAGCTTTCTGCCGCCCCAGGGCAAGATACACTTGTTTCTTGACTTCAAGCCGGTTCCGCTCTGCAACCTTTCCGTAATGGTGAATGACCAAGTCAGTGGAAAGAAACGGCAGTTGTCTCGACTCGAATACAGGATCTACCAGTTCGTGAACACGTCCCTGATAACGGATCTCAGCGCTATTTTTGAAGAGGCGAATTACCTTGAGATCCACGCAATTACTGTAGTTCCTGCCCTCCTCGTAATCCTGTGGGGTCGGCCTGGAACAGGCAACTCGGGCATCCCAGAGATAATTTCTCTGAATGAGTTTAAAGCCAAGACATGTGGTGTTTTGGATCAAATCCCGTAACTGAGCAGCGTCGCGCAATGCCAATCTCTCATCGGCGTCCAGAACTAAAATCCAATCACTTGCTGCATGATCAATGCAGTGGTTCCTAGCCACACTGAAATCCCCGACCCAGGGATGCACGAAAATCTTAGCTTCATACTCTTTTGCTATTTCCACAGTCCGATCTTCAGACCCGGTGTCAACCACGATGATTTCGTCCACGAAATCCTTGACACTGTTCAGGCACTGTGCAATGAACCCTTCTTCATTTTTGACAATGACGCATAAGCTCAATGTCCGCTTAGGATTACTGCAACCTGGGCTCATCCTTCCATCCTTACCGTTATTCCCGCGTGAACCGGATCTTTTCGATGATCAGGTCTCATTGTTGGTCAAGAATCTGTCGTGGCTGGAGATGGATCCCGGCCTTTGCCTTCCGTTTGTGATTCATAATGCATTGATAACTAAATGTTTGCTCAATCCGGGGTCTCGCCGGGGAATGCCTGTCGAGAGCACGGGCCTTTTGTGCACTCCGTGAGCAAAGCAACGATCATGCCAACCACTTATAATGAATTCCTGCCCGTGACCCGGCTTGAAGCTCCTTGACACCACGAGAGGTGATTGGATAGTGTCAACCGTCATGAGGCGATTTGGTTCGATCTTCCCCTTCCTGGAACAAGGACAAAACAATCTCCGGATGGGCCGGTTAATCGCCAATCATGACTTCGTCAAGGCACTATTGAGATATGGAGGATTTGATGAATTGGTTTTTAGCAGTCCTTCCAACGCGAACCTCTCGTCATTTGAATCCACGGTTCGCAGTTGGGGGCTATCTCAGGAGCGCTTGGATAGCGTGAAATGTGTTCCGTACTTTTCTCTTCCTGCAATCCTCCAACGAGACCCATTCACCGTATTCCATCTGGGCGGATGGGGCTATTTTATGCCGGGATTGCATTTCTTGCGGGGTCGCTACTCCTCCTTCCCCTGGCCCATCACAGCGGTTACTCATTCACTTCACGGCCGCCAGACAGTCGACTTTGCCGTTCGGCTGAACCGCGCCAGAATGGCGAGTTTCGACAGCATCTTCTGCAGCAGCCACGATGGCCTAGCCACAATGACAAAGCTGATTGAAGCCACTGGCCGCGCCATAGACTCCCGCTTCAGCGGACACCTGGATTGGCTGCCCCTCGGTATTGACGACGAAGTATTGGAAGAGGCCGGAGACGGGCAAAAAGCTCGAGAGCAAATGCAAATTCCATCCGATGCCGTGGTTGTCATGTGTTTGGGAAGAATTACGCCGGCTCAAAAAATGGACCTTGCTCCCCTCGTGGAGGCCTTCGCAAAGGATGTACTCCCTAATTCTAGGTTTCCGGTATACCTGGTAATTGCGGGTGGAGCGGATGCTCAAAACTTGCGCCTGGTTCAGGAACTCATCCGAGAGTTTCATGTGGAGGCCCAATGTCGTGTCAGGGCGAATTTCCGGTCCGAAGTCAAGAAAGATCTCTTGGCTTCGGCAGACGTTTTTCTCTCACTCTCTGACAATACCCAGGAAACCTTCGGTCTTAGCTTGCTGGAAGCGCAGGCCCATTCGATTCCGGTGGTTGCCTCCAGGTTCGACGGTTACAAAGACTTGGTGCGAGATGGAGTAGATGGCTATTTGATCGACACCTTCGGCTGTACTCCAGATCCGATCAATGAGTTCTATGAAATTCTAGATCCGGATGTGGCCCAACTTTATGAAGCCCAAAAGGTAGCTGTCGATGTGAATCAGTTCACCGAGAGACTTCTACTCCTGATCCATGAGAGCAGTCTGCGAGCTTCGATGGGGCAGGAGGGAAGGAAGAAGGTGGCCAACGAGTTTGTCTTTAGCCGGATTATTCACCGCTACGAACAGAGATGGGACGAACTTTACCGGGAAGCACAATTGACGGGTCTGCCTCCAGCGATGGAGAACCATTACCGGGTTAATCAGTCCATGCTATTCGGGCACTACGTCTCCCACTCCCTCAGCCCCCAGGATCAGGTGGTGGCCCGTCCCTCACAAACTGTCTGCTCTTCTTATAACGAAGTCCGCGTTTTACTGCAGGGGGCAGACCTCAACAAATTGCTGGATGCAGCTGCAAATCCAATCACAATCGAGAGCCTGCTGGAAGGGATTTCCCTGCCTCGGGAGCAGGGTTGGTTCGCTGTTATGTGGCTGATCAAGTACAACCGACTCAAGGTGGTCAGAAAAGGGGATAGGAAGCAGAGAATAGGGAACAGGGCGAAGGGGATAGGCGACAGGTGACAGGGGATGGGGTCTTGACCCGAGGAACTATGACGAAGGCTGGCGCTTGTCTTTTGTGTGGGCAAAATCTTGGAGCCGTGCTTTTACTCTGCCTACGACCTCCTTCCAATCCCCCATTTGCTTTTGACGGAAAAGAATGGCGCTCGGATACCAGGGGCTGTCCTCTCGTTCAGTCAGCCAGCGCCAATCACAAGCAGTTGAAAGCAAAATCCATACTGGCACATTCAAAGCCCCGGCAAGGTGGGCGACTACCGTATCAACGGTTATAACGAGGTCCAGGCTGCTAATCCATTGTGCGGTTTCATACAGGTCTTCACACTGATGGTCTCTCGGCTGCAATTCAAAGTGGTTTCCAGCAGCGTGTAGGTCTATCTCAGGAAATGGCTGCTGCAAGTTGATCCATTGGATTCCTTGAACATCGAACAATCCAGACAAATCCAGTAACCGACAACTTCTGCGACTATCATAAGCATGCTTGGAATTTCCAGCCCATGCCAATCCCACGTGTAATCTTTTTGAAAGGGGAAATTGGACAGGATTCTCGACATTGAGATAGGGGACATCTCGTGGAATCGTGGCCAGCGTTGTTTTCATTATGTGAGGCAGGCTCATGAGTGGGCAGTACCAATGATATTCGGTCAACTCTTCGCCTCTTGTAAGAACCTGGTCAATCGCAGGATGGGACCTCATCAAACGAGCCAGGCGAGACTGGCATTCCAACAGGATTTGTCCCCCAAGGGTTTTAGCCTGTGCGACGTAGCGGACGAATTGGATGGTATCTCCGAGGCCTTGTTCAGCTACCAGCAGTAATTTCTCTTCTTGAAAAGGCTGGCCTTCCCATCGGGGTGCTTGAAAGCATCGGGGCGGGATGATCCGGTGGATTTGGTGTCGGCTTTCATATGCTTCCCAGCCCTCTTGAAAGCGGCCCATCTTTAGCAGAGTAATTGCCTTGTTCCACAGTGCCTGCGGCCAGTTAGGCTTTAACTCGAGGGCTGCGTTAAAACAAGGAAGTGCGTCCTCACTGTGTCCACTATCGTTCAGCACTGTCCCGAGGCTGTCCCAGGCCTCAACCAGACTTGGCCGAATTGCAGTAGCTTTTCGGTAGAATCGATCTGCTTCAGGGAGACGACCTTTCGTTACATACAGATTAGCCAGATTGAAGCAGATCTCCGCATGATTGGGATCCGCACGGAGACCTTGCAGATAGCATTGTTCTGCTTCCTCAAACCGTCCCAGCATGGCCAGGAGATTGGCCAGGTTGTTGTAACTTGAAGTATGTCTCGCATCACATTCTAGAGATTTCCTGTAAGACTTTATCGCCCCTTCATGGTCGCCGATCTCAGTCAACACGGCTGCTAGGCCATAGTGTGCAATAGCCTGGCTAGGATCCAATTGAATGGCTTGTTGGTAACAGTGTTGCGCCTCTCGCAGGAGATGCGCTTTTTCCAGGCTGGAGGCGAGATCGAGGAGCATGTGAAAATCCCTGGGGCAAAGACTTTTGGCGGTCAACATGGCGTGGCGTGCCTTAATCTGTTGACCGAGCTGCGCCCTTAGGTTCGCTAGAGTCAGGTGAAAACTGAAGTTTTCAGGTTCCAAAATGACAGCTTGCTCAACGAAGGGCAGAGCGGCCTCTGGCATGCGTTTTTCACTTAAGATTAGTCCCTGCAGGAAAACTCCTAAGGCATGGTTTGGGGTCGATTGCAGGAATTCTGCACAAAGAACTTCCGATTTCGAAAGGTTCCCAGACAGAAAGCAATCCGTGGCTTCAGTAAGAATTGGATCTACCTTGGATAGTGCTAACATTTCAGATAAAACAACTATTACTGCTCTCCTCGATTCAATGGTATCGGCAGTTCCCAAGGCGAGCTTATAGCGCAAATTGATCCTATTCATCTCAAACTGAAGATTGATGGATTGGTGCGGACGGCCTTTTTTTCTTTAAAGTAATAACACCCTTGGCCGATAGAAAGGTCAAGCCCGAATGAGGGTGGGTGAGGTTAGGCTCACAAAACCAAATTCCAGGCATGGATGCCTGGAACCACAATCATGGAGGATTATCATGGGTAGCTTTTCAGTAGTTAACAACATCAATTCTGTTAACGCTCAAGCAAAACTCTATCAAACCAACCTAGGATTGCAGCAGACCCTAGCACGTTTGTCCAGCGGTCTGCGAATTAACCAGTCCGCCGACGATGCCGCCGGTTTAGCGGTGGCCAACAAGTACCGTTCAGATGTAGCCATTCTCACAGTAGGCGTGCGTAATGCCAATGATGGTATTAGCCGTTTGCAGATCGTCGATGGCGCATTGAACAACATTTCGAACCTTCTAGATCGGGCTGCCGTACTAGCCAGCCAATCGGCATCTCAGGGCAATGCCGGATTGAATCGCAGTGTGTTGAACGACGAATTTGCCAGTGTCATGAGTGAAATCAACCGGGAGGCTTCTGTGGCGAATCTGGCCGGAGCCGCTACGTCTTTCACCATCTTCGTCAGCTCGGAATCTACAGCTGCCAATGGCCAGGTGAGCATAGCCTACAACCAGATTGACACTACTGCCCTTGCTCTCAACACCAACAGCATTGACACTCCAGGCAACGCACAGACGGCAATCACCGCTCTTTCTGCTGCCATCACCACCCTGGGTACAGTGCAAGGCCAGGTGGGTTCTGCTCAGAACCGTCTGCAATTCGCCATCAGTCTGGCGCAGTCCCAGGTCGTGAATAAAACGGCTGCCGAGAGCCGAATTCGCGACGCCAACATGGCCGAAGAAAGCGCGAACCTGACTCGCTACAACATCCTGACTCAAAGTGGGCTGGCCTCCCTGGCTCAGGCCAACCAGGCTAGTTCCTCCGTTCTGTCCCTTTTAAGGTAGCCGGGACATGACCCTCGTGAGTTTAGGTCTTTGACCCGGTGAGGGAATTGCCCTCACCGGGTCCTTTCTCGCAGGTGACCTGAGAGGGATGGCATCAGGTTGTTGGTAATGTTAGTTAGGGGGAACGGCCATGGCTGCTATAGGTATCCAACCTGGCTCAATCAGCCCGACAACAGTTTATCCGGAGATCTCAACTCCATCTAAGCCGCTGGCTCCTTCCAGCGGCACACAGACGCCGTCCCAACAACAGACGGCACTGGTTCCGCGATCCAGCGAAGACAGCAAGAAAAAGGAAATGGAGGAGTTTCTTCGCGCGGCGGAGAAACATATCGAAGGGCATGATCCCGGCACCAGCGAACTTTCTGTCGGAGTCGACAAAGCGACTCATCAAATTGTGGTGAAGATACTCGACTCCAAGACAAAGGAAGTTATCCGTCAGATCCCTCCGGAAGAGATTCTAAGGCTGGCCAGAAATATGAAGAAGATGAACGTGGGATTTCTTGATGAAATGGCATAATCGTACGGGGTTGCATCCGAGTAACGGGTAACGAACTGAAGCGCTGTTGGTCTGTCTAAACTTGTCGCGACCGGAGAAGAATGATGAGTTCGCCTATAACTTTGAGCGGCTTTAATGGCATTGACTTTCAGTCGATCATCAATATCATGGTTCAGGCTGCGCAGCAACCCATCACTGACCTCAACACCCAGAAAAGCACGGCACAGACCAAGTTAACAACCTATGGGAGCTTTAGCACGAGTCTTTCCAGTCTGAAAACCGCATTCGATGACCTCTCGTCTGAGAGCACGTACGATCAAATAAATGCCTCTTCTTCTGATTCCACAGTCTTGGGCGTCTCAGCCGATTCTTCCGCCCAAATGGGAATATTCAACATCGTCGTGAACACGCTCGCACGTCCCCAGGTGACTACCAGCACTGACAACAGCGGGGGCCAAACCCCCACATACGGGAGAGTAGCCGATATCAATGCACCGGTTATCAATGGAGGTAGCTTTTCTATTACTCCACATGGTGGCACCCCCATCAATATCGACCTGACTGGAGTTCAGACTCTGGCACAGTTTCGGGATGCATTGAATGCAAGAAAGGCTGATACTGGAGTAACCGCATCGATCATCAATGACGGGGTCGATCCAAACCGTCCCTTTCGCCTTGTTTTAACGAGTACTTCGACAGGGACCCAACATGATTTCTCATGGAATGATAATCTGGTGTACACGGGCGACTTCAATTTAAACCTGAGCACGGATCCTTCCTCTGGAACTGCAAAGGACAGCGTGTTCACGTATAACGGTATCACCATCAAGAACAGCTCGACCAGCGTAGCGGACGCGATCCCGGGCCTGACACTTAATTTATTCAAGGAGGGCCCTGCTTCTGTCACGGTTTCGGAAGATGATTCCAGTTTGATGACAAACATTACGGCACTTGTGACCGCATTCAACAGTTTCGACGATTTCACCAAACAACAGACAACGGGCAGCTCCAACGTTTTGCAAGGAGACCCGCTACTTCGCGGCGCCAACCGCGAACTCAGGAGCCTTCTTATCTCGGCCCACCCAAACTCGGGGACCTTTCAGTACCTCTCACAGATCGGGATCGGGTTGGACCGCGACGGAAAACTCCAGATCGACGACGCGATGTTGAGTGACGCCCTGGCTAATCACCGCGATGACGTCAAGACCCTTCTCACAGGGGCCTCTGGACTTGCGGCTCAAGTCAGCAATGCTATCAATGGCTATACCGAATCTGGAGGGAGCATCGACGGAACGGAGAGTCGGCTCCAGTCTACCATCAGCTCCTATGATACGCGGATTCAGACTTTGCAGTCGCAGCTTTCCCTTTACCAGCAAGACCTGCAGCAGCAATTTACGGCTGCAGACCAGGCCATCAGCCAGCTAAATTCCCAAGTTAGCGCGTTGAGCGCACTGGATAATCAATATCGCCTGTTCTAAGGCAAATGTTCCTCAATCCCCACAGCGAGCACGGATTCAAGGTTTGGGAGAGACATGACCACGTCAGCTAGCAACATTTATCAACAGGTTGAAGTGAATACTTCAAACGAACTCAAATTGGTGGTTATGCTTTACGAGGGGGCCATCCGCTTCCTGACTCAAGCTAGGAGTTCCATCGAGAGCAAAAACTTGGTCGGTAAGGCTACAGGCGTCGACCGAGCTCTGGCCGTCCTCGGTGAACTCCAGAGTACTTTGCGGCTCGAAGAAGGGGGCGAAATCGCAGGGTCGCTGAACCGTCTATACACTTACATGACGGAAAGAATCATCGAGTCCAGCACACGGCTCGACGCCCGTCCGCTTGATGAAGTCATCAAACTCTTGAGGATCCTTCATTCCGCATGGGCAGAGGTTGCCAAAAAAGGAAGTTCCCCGGCATCACCGTCAGTGTTACCACACGTCGGTGGAATGTCGGACCTTATATCGGATCCTCACAAGGTCGGAACTTCATCATTGCAAGTAGTGGGATAAATACCGGGTCTCAACACCAAAGTGGTTCGATCGCTTTCGCCCGATTACCTTGAGCAGCTATGAAAGAAGACTCAGACAAATCCGATCTAATTCAACTGGTGAAAGGTGAAG
>DATKMG010000224.1:0-20711 GCA_035541995.1 Terriglobia bacterium | reverse complement strand
AAAACTTACGCCGCAGGAACGTGCTCGTCTGGCCGGCGCCCGGCCGGTCAACCCTGAGGCTTACGACGCTTATCTCATGGGCCGCTTTCACTGGTACAAGGCGACCCCGCAAGGGCTCGACACGGCGCTGAAATACTTCCGGCTCGCCCAGGAAAAAGATCCGAACAGCGCGTTGGCATATGTGGGTATCGGCTTCGTGTGGTCGATGCGCGCACACACTGGGATCCTGCCATCCGGTGAGGGATGGCCTGAAGCTAGGGCGGCTGCAGTGAAAGCCCTTGAACTCGACAACACGCTAGTCGAGGCTCATGATCTTCTGGCTTCCGTCTTGACCTGGTACGAATGGAACTGGGCGGCCGGAGAGAGGGAGTACCGGTGCGCCATCGAGATCAATCCCAACTACGCGAATGCTCGGTGCTTCTATTCGCTTTTCTTGCATGCCATGCGACGTTCGCTGGAAGCGAGGAGCCAGATTGAGCAAGCCTTGGGATTGGACCCCTACAATCCGTTTTTTCACATGGTTCTGGCTGGGCAACTGATCAACGAAGGTCGGCCTGACGAAGCTGTCACGCGCTTACACAGGGCCGCGACAATGCAACCAGACAACCTGTTCGTCCATGGCGACCTGTGGCGCGCCTTTCACCAGAAAGGAGAGTATGAGGAGGCGATGGCAGAAGCGAAGGAGTATTTCGCGCTTCTCGCAGACCGGGAAGTAGTCCAAGCTCTGGAGCGCGGCTACGCGCACGGCGGTTACCGAAATGGGATGCGTCGGGCGGCAGACACCCTGGCGATGCAATCTAAGCGAACCTCTGCTAACCCGATGGATGTTGCGGTACTGTTTGCATACGCTGGGGAAAAAGACCGCGCCTTGGATTGGCTCGAGGAAGCCTACGAAGAGCGATCGAGCCAGCTCCCTTATATCGGTGTAGCTCGGACGTTTGAGCCCCTACGCTCCGACCCGCGCTTCCAGAACCTACTGCGTCGCATGAACCTGCCGCCGTAAGTGCCGCGCCAATGCTTTGCGGCTCCGAGCCTGGGAGATCAATCAGTAATCGCAGGGCATAGTAAGATGATCGGTACCCGGATGGGCATTCTCGGGTTTTCAACCGATGCATGGGCTCGGACAGGTAGTGGATTTGATCCCCATCACTCAGCCTGCCGTTTGATTGATCCCTCCACCTTCCCAAAGCTCACCCTGGCCTCAAAACGAACTGGCATTTTCTTAGCATCGTCACTAACCCAGACGACGAGGGTCCCTCCCTGCCGAAACAGCCCGCCAAACACTGAGAAGGTCTCGATTCTCAGGGCCGTATATTTGCCGGCCTCGGCTTCGATGGCCTCCCGTTTTGTGATGCGTAGTTGCACGTCCTTAACCACGCCATTGTCGCTGATCGTCAGGGGAAACTCGCCTCCCACTTTGAGGTCGTGAAGCCTGGTGAGATAGATAGCTGAAATAACATCCTGCACGCAATAAGGAAGGCCCTGCAGTTCCTGGTCCTTCAACACGACCCGAGGATCTTTGCTTACATCGTAGGCCTGATACCGTCCAGTTCCTGTCTTGCGATCGACAGTTTGAAATACGTCTCGCTGCCTCTTGCCTTCCCGAAGGAGCTTGGTCATTTTAACGGAACAGAATTCCTGCGGGTCGATGAGTGATTCGAAATGGTCCCTGACAGAGATCCCGGCAACCTTGAGAAAAAGACCCGACGAGATTGCGTCTGCGGTAACTCGATAGATCTGCCGGCCCTCGTGGATGCTCGGGGAATGGACCTGAAAAGTCAACTCGCCGGCATTTACCGGCGGGAGAAAGAAGGCCCAGGCGGGTGGATTCCACCGTACTTGATAGACCAGCTTCTCACCCGGGGGAAAAACCTCTCTCGGGTCGTGAAGAGTGGCGGCATGGAAGGCAATCGGGACGCCTAGCAAGACCAACGTCAGGCCAGAGAGCCCTCCAATCCAGCCGACCTGGCATTGCCCCCATGTCAGAAGGGACTTTTCGACGGTGTCCTCCATCCGATCTCAACTTTCGTCTTCGCTGTGGGATGTGGACGTTTTTGTCAGGGCTTCAGCCAGAAGCTGCGTCATTTGGGCCCGGGTGAGAAGCCGTGCCTTTTCCGGACCCTCCAAGGAAAATTCATCTGCCAAAGCAAGAGTGGACTCCGGGGTATAGTCCACTATTTCTCCCCAGGGCTTCGACGTTCCAAATTTCACAATCCCATCGCGGGAAACCCTCCAGCAATGGCGCGTGGGCTCCTCGCGAAACGTGATCTCGGTTTGCTCCTGAATGGCAAACTTTCTTAGCTCCTGCAAGGAGATGGTCATGGTGTCTCCGATTCGTGCCGGGAAATCCTGAAACTCCGTCTCCCTAACCCAACCCTGCCAGGAATATCTGCACGAGGTGGTCCAACTCCTGGGGCTGTTCCAAATTAACGAGGTGGCCGCTTTGGGGGATAACTACCAGCTGAGACTGCCGGATACCTGCCTTCATGGCCTCTAATTGGGAGGCAGGTACGATAGGGTCTTCAGCTCCAGCAACAATGAGGACCGGGACCCGGATCGTCTCCAGGATCGGGGTGGAGTCGCGGCGCGAAGCCAGGCCGTAACAGGCCTTCGCAACTCCTCTGCTGGAATTCATTACGATCAGCCGTCGGAGCGTTTCGACGACATCCTGCCGCGTTTGCAGGGTGGTCTTCCCCAAGAGCCGTGGAGTCATTCGTTCAATCAAAACCTCAGAACCTCGAGTACGAACCAGTTCCGCCAATTCATATCGGGCCTTCCGGGATTCTTCTGAATCGGCAACAGGTTGCGTGGCAATCATGACCATGGCCATCAGGCGGTCCGGATACTTGCGGCAAAACTCAAATGCGACGTAACCACCCATTGAGAGGCCCACTAGAATAATTCTGCCCTCTACCTTCAGACTGTCCAGCAGGTCCTTGACGTCGTCGGCAAAAGACTCCATGCGGGACTCATCGTCTCCCAAATCCGACTCACCGAAGCCGCGGAAGTCGGGAGCGATGACCCGGTAGCGATTGCTCCAGTTATCCAACTGACGGTCCCACATGTGACGGTTCAGGGGAAAGGCATGGAGCAGAACCAGGGGCTGGCCGGTTCCCCTCTCGGAATAACTGAGCACGATGGCTCCTCCTCTCAGAACGATCCACTTCGAGCAATTAGCGGACGGGAAGCTCCTGGGCAGATACTGGCTCGTAATGAGCTTGAACGTAATGTTCGAGGATTGAAATGAACTCCGCAACCAGAGTTGGCCCCCGAAGGGTCGTCAAAAGCCGCCCGTCGACGTAAACCGGAGCCTTGGGATCTTCGCCAGTCCCAGGCAGGGAGATGCCAATATGGGCATGCTTGGATTCCCCCGGTCCATTGACCACGCACCCCATGACGGCCACACTCAATTCTTCCACGCCCCGATAGTGTTCTTTCCAGAACGGCATCCGGCTCCGGAGGTGACTTTCAATCTCACAGGCCATTTCCTGGAAAAAGGTACTGGTGGTTCGCCCGCAACCTGGGCAAGCGGTCACTTGTGGTTGGAAACTACGAATTCCGATGGATTGGAGGATCTGTTGACTAACCAGAACTTCCTCGGTCCGGTCACCGTTGGGCGCAGGGGTAAGTGAGACCCGGATCGTATCCCCAATCCCTTCTTGAAGCAGGACAGCCAACGCCGCTGTGCTGGAAATAATGCCTTTTGAGCCCATTCCGGCTTCGGTGAGCCCCAGATGAAGCGGATAGTCACATTGCCGGCCTAAGGAGCGATAGACATCAATGAGGTCCTGTACCGTTGACACCTTTGCACTCAAGATGACTCGGTCTTGGGGCAAACCGTATTGTTCAGCCAACTCGGCCGATTCGAGCGCACTGGTGACGATGGCTTCAATCGTGACGTCCCGCGCGCTGAGTGGATTAACCCGCCGGGCATTGGCCTCCATGAGGCGGGAAAGCAAGGCCTGGTCCAGAGACCCCCAGTTGACCCCAATTCGAACCGGCTTCTCATGTTCCAGGGCCACGTCGATCATCCTCTTGAAATTCTCATCGTGCCTTTTGCCCACCCCGACGTTCCCCGGGTTAATTCGGTACTTGGCCAAGGCCCGGGCACATTGCCGATACTCAGTCAGAAGCAAGTGCCCATTGTAGTGGAAGTCCCCGATGACCGGTACTTCCACCCCTTCGCCCCGGACACGCTCGACGATCTCCGGCACTGCTTCAGCGGCCTCGCGGGTGTTCACGGTCACCCGGACCAATTCCGACCCGGCTCTTGCCAGTGCGACCACCTGGGCCGCTGTGCTCAAGGCGTCGGCGGTATCTGTGTTGGTCATGGATTGGATAACAATCGGATGTCCGGAGCCGACCCGGATCCGGCCGATTTTCACAGTGACTGTGTCGCGACGTTTAATAGCGGCCATAGGCAGTATTGAGTTCTTCCTTGAGGTTCCCTTGCGCCAATTGCCTTAGATTAGAGCATCGAGACGGGGCCGTCAAGCAAGGGCGAGAGTTATGCTTGTGGCTAAGGGGAAAAGATGTCACGATGCAAATAGAAGGGGATGGAAACCTCGGCTTGAATGTCGACAGGGTCCCCGTCCTTGGTTGAAGGCTTGAACTTCCAACCCAACAGGGCGTCTCTGGCGCTCACATCCAGGCGAGGATCCAGTTTTTGCAGGATGCGGACACTCTGGGGATCGACACTCCCGTCTCTCCGGATCACCGCATAGAGGATGACCACTCCTTCAACACGGTCCCGCATGACTTCGGGCGGATAACGCGGGTCGACCTTTATCGTGGCCGAAGGGGCCGTTAATTGTGAATGCCGGGGCGGCGGCGTGGTCTCGACTGCAAGGGGAACAAGTTTCGCCTCCAGCATTTCCGCAAAGCGAAACACCCAGCTGCCCCGTTTACTCGTGAAATTAGGGGCATTGATGGCTGCGGTATAGATCTCCAGTCCTTTCCGCTCTGCTTCCACTAATGGAGAATCCGGCAGCGCGGGAGTAGTCACAGGTTTGGCGTTCGGTAGCTTGAGGGGATGGGCCATGGAAACTAGATAGTCCTGCAAGGCCTGGGGAGCCTTGTTCTCCGGCTCCCTGGGTTTCTCCTCCACGGGCGGTGAGACTCCCGGGGCCTGGATGACCATCCCTTTGGATGTCCCCGTCGGCAGCGGGGCCTGGGTCTTGATGGAGACGTTGGGGATGGTGATGTCCGCTGCTCCGAAGTCAAGGGACCCGGCTGGAACGTTCACTCCCGTAGCCGAGGAAGAGGAATTCAGGCTCCCGCTGGTTCTGGCTTTGGGAATGGCCAGTTCCCCCTTGGGCAGGACTGGATCTTGGGAGTAAACTAAGAGCGAGGTTTTGGGCCGGGCCGACAAATCCGTAACAGCGGCTTGGTTATCAAGGTCCCCCAATTGGAGGGCAGACTGCGGTAATGGTGGCGGTGCTGCGATCTCTGGTTTGGCCGTCAGAGTGGTAGGAACTGACGGATCCCTTCTGAGATCCTGTTGCAATTGTGCTGATAGTTCAGGCAAAGCTACCGCAGGCTCTATTCCGCGCGCGGTTTTGGGTTGGACCAGGAGCTGGTTCGGCAACTGGACTTTTGGCAACTCCGCCTTTTCCTGTCGAAGCTCTTGCGAGATTTCGAAGAGCGGCACCGGGGGCTCAATGCCCCGGTTGGGCTTGGGAGGCTGGAAAAGGATGTTCGGCAACTCTAGCTTAGGCAGGGCTGCCACTTGCTTGAATTCGGGTTGGTCAATAATTTGTTGAACGGGTTTCGGACTCTCCGGATGAATCTGTACATCCCTGTCTCCTTTCCTGACAAGATCTAAAGGAGGAGCGGGAGTTTGCTGGATAGGGCTTGGGTGCTTTCCTTCATAGGCGCGCGGTGAAACGTCTGGAAATGACGGTGAAAACCGGTAGTAGGTCACCCTCTCCACCTCCCAGTCGATCCCATTGGGACGGCGCATTCGGGAACAGGGGAGGTGGGTTAGAAGGAGCAGGAATAATGCATGAAAGAGTACCGAGAGTAGCAGCCCATCCAGTGGTATCGTGGGCATGTTGAGCAGGACGGGCTGCCAGGTGTCACGAGAAGAGGGGTTTGATTCCAGATGCTTCTTCAAATCCACTTTGGGGGTCCATTGAATGCCATCCTGGCTCAACTAATCCTCCTACAATACTCGCCAGGGTATCGCATCAGCTATGGATAACGCAGACGAATATTCTATACTTAAAAAGGAAAATTTGCCCCTGTCTTTTCGATTCCACGATGACAACCCGACAGAAGAGATTAGAACTCGAAAGGGGAGGGCACTCTGTGAATTTTGCTTGGACGGGTGGCAACCTGTCCATTAGCATTCATGAATCAAGGAGAAAAAGGATGTCTAAATTGAGACCACGCCTTTTCCATGATCCGGGAACGGCCTTTCTCAAACCTCGCTGGCGGTCTATCTGGTGTGGAGGGCTTATCGGATTGATTCTGACGGCCTCGGTCATGGGTGCTTATAAGAGTGTCCGGGTCAAAGTGGATCCGGCTTCGACCTACCCGTGCCACCAGCAGCAGGGGTCGGTCACGATTGCAGCGGACGCCTACTGGACTAAAGAGAAGATCCGTACTGCTTTTGACGTCAAGGACCTCGACAAAATGGGGATCGTCCCGATACACATCATCGTGACCAACGACGGAGAGGATCCGGTTTTGCTGAGCGGTCAGGATGTAACGTTGCTTGATCCCAAGAACCACTCGATAGCCCAAACTCCGGTAGATGAAGTAGTTCAAGCTTTGGTAAACCCAGGCAAGGGTAGCTCGCCCGGCAAGCAGACACCAATGCCTTTCCCCGTACCGAAGCGGGCCGGCCCCAGCAAAGATGCGTTTGAAATCGAAACCGACTTCACGAACAAAGCTCTCAAGGAAGCTCGTGTCGCTCCTAAATCAACCTCCGCCGGCTTTGTTTTTTTTCAACTCCGAGACAACCAGAAACTGCTTAACGGTTACAAAATATATATCCCCGAGATCCGAAATCTCAGGACCCAAGGGAATCTGCTTTTTTTTGAAATTGAGCTCAAGTAACGGGGGCTGTTGAACTCCGGAAAAATGCAGGCCAGCTTGTTGATGACTAGAAGGCGAACAAAAGGAGAAAGTCTCAATGCGTCAAACTCGTCGCCTCAAGTCGGTTGCCTTAATTGCAGCCACCGGGCTGCTGCTCATAACCCTATCTGTGGCGCTCGGTCAGGAGCCGGACAAGGTGGTCATTCCGGCGGGGACCAAGTTCCAAGCCTCGCTGCAGACTCCAATTAGCTCCAAGATCTCCGAGGTGGGAGACTTCATTTCTGTGACGCTGACGCTCCCCCTTCAGGTCAGTGATCGCTACGTCCTGCCCAGGGGGACCGAAATCACCGGCAAGATCACGCAGGTAACGGCTGCTACGCGAGCCAAGAAACACCCTGCGGAGATTTATGCCCTGTTTAATGAAATCACAACCAGCTATGGGTCTGAACCTGTTTTCGTCTCAGTGGCTGCGGCTGACGACGTTGCCAACGATGAGAAGATCAAAACTGATTCAGAAGGAAAGTTGAGGGCAAATAGTTCGAAAGGCAAGGCTCTGGAAAATGCAGCCAAAGGAGCTACACTCGGCTCAATTGCCAGTACGCCTGCGGCGATTGCTACTGAAAGCGTCGGGGGCGCCATCGCCGGACCCGCGGCGGGAGCCTTGGCCGGTTTGCTCTTAAGCAGGGGCAAGGACATTCGGCTTGCGGTCGGGACCGTTTTTCGAATGAAATTCGATCGAGACACCGTGCTGCCCGCGTCGCAATTCACCCGGGCCCCTAACAGAACTCACCCTCTCCCGGCTGAGCATTCCAACGAGACAAGCCGGTAGCCGCAAAATTGCACCCCTGACTGCCGAGCAGGTTCTGGGGCACCACTAAATGGAGGATGGCAGGGTTGAGCCGCCTTCTCGAGTTCCCCTCACTCTTCCTCACCGCGAACCAGGTATTCGTATAGGCGCTGTAGTTCCTCTGGAGAGTAGAACTCAATTTCAATTCGGCCCCGCTGGCCTTTCTCGACAATTCGAACCTTGGTGCCTAGGGCCCGTTCCAGCTTTTCGACGGCGGCGCGAACATTGGGGTCCTGCCGCGGGGGTTCACTCTTGTGTGGGGTTTCTGTCCTGCGAGCGGAAACGGCCCGTTCCACCTGGCGCACCGACCAACCGTAGCCGACGATTTTCTCGGCCAGGGTCTTTTGTTCTGAAGAGAGCTCCAGCGCCAACAGTGCACGGGCGTGCCCCATGGAAAGCTTCTCCTCCAGCACCAGTCGCTGGACATCTTTGGGCAGTTTCAGCAGGCGCAAAACGTTGGTGATGGTAGTCCTATCCTTGCCGGTCCGTTGCGCCACGGCCTCCTGGGTGAGGTGAAACTCGTGGGTCAGACGGTGGTAGGCGCTGGCTTCCTCGATCGGGTTGAGGTTCTCCCGCTGAATATTCTCGACCAGGGAGGTTTCCATGAGTTCCCCATCGGTAATCCGCTTGATCACCGCCGGGACCTTGAGCAACCCCAAGCGCTGGGCAGCCCTCCAGCGCCGCTCCCCTGCGACAATTTGAAACCGGTCTCCAACCCGGCGAACCACTAATGGCTGGACGAAACCATGAACCCGGATGGACTGGGCGAGTTCGTCCAGCTTGGCCTCGGAGAAAACCTGCCGCGGCTGGTAGGGATTGGGAGTCAGCAGGTCCAGATCCAGCTCGCGGAGTTCATTGTCTGCGCCCGTTTCCCGTTCCTGCAGCAGGGCACTGAGCCCTTTACCGAGTGCTTTTCTTGTCATGGGTGATAATCTCCTTGGCCAGTTGCAGATAGCTTTCCGCTCCCCGAGACTTGATGTCGTAAAGGATGATGGGCTTCCCGTGACTGGGGGCCTCCGCCAAGCGAATATTGCGGGGGATGACGGTCTCGAGAACTTGAGTGCCGAAGAAATCGCGCAGGTCTTTAGCCACCTGGCCGCTTAAGTTGGTCCGCTCGTCGTACATCGTCAGCAGGATCCCTTCAACGGCCAGATGGGGGTTGAGGTGGCGACGAATCCGAGTCAGGGTATCGAGCAATTCCGAGACCCCTTCCAGCGCGAAATACTCGCACTGAATGGGGATCAGGATGGAGTCTGCGGCCACTAGGGCATTGACGGTCAGCAGATCGAGCGACGGAGGGCAGTCCAACAAGATAAAGGCGTAGGCGGACCGCTGGGGATGAATGAGTTCCTGGAGCCGGTGTTCGCGGCGTTCCATCCCGACCAGTTCCACAGTCGCGCCGATCAGATTCTTGTCTGACGGAACCAAGTCCAGTCCCTCCAAGTCGGTGTTGAGGAGCACGCCCGCCAAAGCCTCCTCATCCAACAATAGATGGTAAAGGCTGCGGCGGCGCTGGTCCCTGGCAAACCCCAGCCCGCTGGTCGCATTAGCCTGGGGGTCGCAGTCCACCAAGAGTGTTTTCATTTCGGCTGCTGCCAGTGAAGCTGCCAGATTGATGGCGGTGGTCGTTTTCCCGACGCCGCCCTTCTGATTGGCGATGGCAATGATTCTGCCCAAGGAGGAGCCTCAGTCCAAACCGGAACGGATGAAAATCAAAGGCCTCTTCTAGCAGAAGCGCAGGTTATTTTCAACGGCTAAATGTTTCACGTGAAACATGGCCATCTTGGCCCATAGACTCGGAGTGAGTTCGCGTTTCGTTGCCTGTGCCTAGGGAGTATTCTTTCCGACGAGCCGTACTCGTCCTAGGAGCATGAGCTTCTGCTGGCTCCAGGGTATGGGCAGGGGAGCGTCCCATTGGATTAGATCGGAGACCGGGAGCCCGCTTTCGAGCGAAGTCCCGGTCGTGAACAGCAGCACCCTTGCATCAGCCGAAAGCAGCCCCAGTCCTTTACTTATGAGGATCTCAGGCTGACCCAGAGCCCGCAGGGTCATCACCCGGGGGCGTGACACGAAATCTCCGGCCCGACATTGCTCCAGTGACTTGTTGAGGACTTGCACCGGGGCCAGCTGTAATTCCCGGCGTACTGCGGCGAGAAAGGCGGCCCGTTTCTTGCGGGGCTCCAGCAAATAACAGTTCAGACTAGGGCGCACTAGCTTCAGTGCCAAGCCTGGGAAACCGGCACCGGAACCCACATCCAGCAGAGGACTGTCCTGTTCGGCCAGCAATTCGGCGGCGAGAAAGCTCTCCCCGAACAGGTTGACTACCTGTTCCTCCGGTTCTCGAAAGGCGGTCAGATTAAGGTGTTGGTTCCATTTTAGCAACAGCTTCAGGTAGTCCCGGACCCGAGCAGCGACTTGTGGCCCCACTGGCAAGCCCCGAGTCACCAGGAGCCTTTCAATGCTTGAAACATCAGGAAGGACAGGGGCTATCATACTGCCTTTACGCTGTTTGTTGCTTTTCCCGGGTCTGAAGTTCCAGGTAAATATGAATAATGGAAAGTGCGGCTGGCGTGATGCCTGGAATGCGGCTGGCCTGACCAATGTTGGAGGGGCGAACCCTCGAGAGTTTCTCCACGACTTCGCGCGACAGCCCCGGGATGGTGCGATACTCGAATTGGGGGGGAATGCGCCGCTCGCTGGCTTTTCGCATCCGCTCGATTTCCAGGTCTTGCTGCCTCAAGTAGCCTTCATACTTGATGGAGGTCTCTACGCCCTTTAGTTCCTCCGGGGTTAGAGACTGCTGCATATCGGTTGGCAGTGACGGCCACAAACTCTCCAGTGAGACCTCAGGGCGCTTCAACGCCTGTGCGGCTGGAATTCGCCCGGATTCTCCCGGTATTGTCAATGTGCGCAAAAGCGATTCCAGCGCCTGCATGCGGGCTTGCTTGGCCAGGAACCCCCGGAACGACCCTTCCGGGATCAACCCCAATTGATACCCGATAGGGGTCAGCCGCTGGTCCGCATTGTCAATGCGCAGGTGCAACCGATATTCCGCCCGTGAAGTGAACATGCGATAGGGTTCATCAGTACCCCGGGTCACCAAGTCATCGATTAGGATCCCGATGTAGGCCTGATGACGCTCCAGAACCAGCGGCGCCTTGTTTTGGACTTGCCGGGCGGCATTGATGCCAGCCATCAAGCCTTGGCAAGCCGCTTCCTCATACCCAGTGGTGCCGTTGATTTGCCCGGCATGGTATAGACCGTGCAGTTGCTTGGTTTCCAGGGTGGGCTGAAGCTCAGTCGGCCGTACAAAGTCGTATTCGATAGCGTACCCGGGGCGAATGACTTCGGCCTTCTCCAGTCCCGGGATGCCATGCAGGACTTGCATTTGTACGTCCACAGGCATGCTGGTGGAGAGGCCGTTTACGTATACTTCATGGGTATTCAGCCCTTCTGGCTCGAGGAAGATCTGGTGCCGCGGCTTGTCAGGAAACTTGACGACCTTGTCCTCGATGGAGGGGCAATAGCGAGGGCCGATACCTTGGATCTGACCGCTGTACAGGGGGGAACGCGCCATATTGTCCCGTATGATCCGATGAACTCCCTCGTGGGTATAAGTAATATAGCAGGAGATCTGCGGCTGAGAGATTTTCTCTGTGCGAAAGGAAAATGGCGTAGGAACTGTATCCCCTCTCTGTTCCTCCAAAGAGCCGAATGCGATGGTTCTACCGTCCAGCCGCGGTGGAGTCCCGGTCTTTAGCCGCCCCCATTCGAACCCCATCGACTTGATTGACTCGGCTAGCGAAATGGATGGCAATTCTCCACTGCGCCCCGCGGCACAACGGTTTTCGCCAATGTGAATCAGGCCGTTCAAAAAGGTCCCGGTCGTGAGAATGACTGCCTTGGCACCGACTCGCCGACCATCACGCAACTCGATACCCTTGACGCCGTCTGCAGCCCCCAGGACGGAAACAACCTCGGCTTGCTTAATGCGCAGCCGCTCTTGTTGTTCCAGTACTCGGCGCATCTCGACCCGGTATGCCTGCTTGTCAGCCTGAGCGCGGGGCGACCAGACAGCCGGGCCCCGACTGCGGTTGAGAAGGCGGAACTGGATTCCAGTCCGGTCAATGACCTCTCCCATTATTCCACCCAGCGCGTCGATTTCCCGAACCAAGTGCCCTTTTGCAATCCCTCCGACGGCGGGATTGCAGGACATCTGGGCAATCAAGTCCAGATTCATCGTGTAGAGCGCTGTTTCCAGTCCCATCCGAGCCGCCGCCATAGCGGCTTCGCAACCGGCATGTCCGGCCCCCACGATCACTACGTCGTAATCTTCGTCAAAACTCTTCAAAGAGACAGTCATGTCGGCCACGCTCGAGAGCAGACCCTGAATTTGTTGACCTACTTTCCGATACAGAAGGTCGAGAAAATGCGGTCCAGAATGTCTTCCACGGTAGTCTCACCAGTCAAGGCGTTCAGAGCTCGCAAGCACACGTACAGGTCCAGCAGAAGAATCTCTTGCGGAAGCCCCTGGGCCACTTCCTCATGCACCCGGAACAACGCTTCCACTGCCTCCCTCACCGATTGCGCATGTCGGAGGTTGGTCAACAGGGCCCCTTCGTTCTCCAAAGCCTCATCATGCTGGAAGGCTTGGTACATCCGGGTCTTCAGCGTACTGATCCCTTCTCCGGTCAGGGCAGATACAGACGTTACCGTCTGGGCACCCGCCTTAATACTAACGGGGTCCCACCGTTGCGGCAGATCCATTTTGTTGATCGCCAGATGATAAAGCCGCCCTTCCATCCGCTTCAGCAGATCATGATCGGCTTGACCCAGTTCCTCTGACCCATCCATGACCACTAGCAGTTGGTCAGCATCCACTAAGGCTTCCAGGGAGCGATTGATCCCCAGTTGTTCGATTCTATCTTGGACCGTTCTGATCCCGGCCGTATCCATAAGGCGGACGGGTATACCGCAGATCTGGGCAGTCTCGGAAAGCAGATCCCGCGTCGTGCCCGGCAATTCGGTGACAATAGCCCGGGGTTCCTCAAGGAGGGCATTAAAGAGACTTGATTTACCCACATTGGGGCGACCCACAATAGCCAGACTCAGCCCTTCTGCCAGGACTCTGCCAAAGACATAACTGGCTTGGAGGCGTTGCAGTTCTTGCAGGAGCGGTGCCAGTCTTTGTTCGACTTCCGCCGAGGGGAGAACTGACACATCATCGTCGGCAAAATCGATGCTTGCTTCCAGCAAGGCTATTAACTGCATCAGTTGCTCTTTCAGGGGTCCCAGGCGATGAGACAGGGCTCCTCCCGCTTGCTGGCGAGCCACTCTGGCTTGAAACAAGGTGCGGGCTTCGATCAGGTCATGGATGGCTTCCGCTTGGACCAGATCAATTCTCCCTCGCAGGAAGGCCCGCAAAGAGAATTCTCCGGGAGTGGCCAGGCGTGCTCCTTGCCGGATGAGCAGTTCCAGAATGGCTTTCAGCACCACTGGGCTGCCATGGCAGCTCACTTCCGCAACGTCTTCGCGAGTAAACGATCGCGGAGCCAGGAAACAAGTTACCAGCACCTGGTCGAGAACCTGGTTGTTCTGAGGATCGACGATGTCGCCCAGCGCGGGGGACCGATCACGCAACAGGCTGCTCGGGCGCTTAAAAACCGTGTCAACAATGGAAAGGGAGCCTTTGCCGCTAAGGCGGATCACTCCAATCCCGCTCCGCCCCATCGGAGTCGAGATTGCGACGATAGTGTCCTCGGTCAGGGTGGGCATGACTACTTGGGATAGATGACCACCTTGCGATTCTCCCCGAAACCCTCGCTTTCGGTACGCAGGTCAATTTCGTCGGCAAGGGCCAAGTGGATAATGCGCCGTTCATCCGGAGACATCGGGCTCAAAGGAAACGGCTTCCCAAGTCGTTTCACTTTCTCAGCAGCTGTTAAGGCCATGAGGCGAAGTTCTTCAGCCCGAATCGCTCGATACCCCTGACAATCGACTTGGATTTTCCGCCCCTCCTGCTTTTCAAAAAGGTGATTGGCTAGATATTCCAAAGCCCGCACTACTTCCGCATTTCGCGCCAGCAGGATGGGGGCATCTTCGCCCCAGAAGTTGACCCCGACGTCTTCTGGCTGACGTTGGATCTCATAGCTGACATGCAACCGCGTACTTCGCACGAATACGCTGAAAAAATCCTCCAGAGTCATGACCCTCCATCACTGCCGCGAGTCTTTTCGAATGGATCCTCTTTTGCCATCGTGACCCCTCTTGGCCGGCTGGTTGGAGGCCGTGGGTCCGTACTTGTTCATGAAGTATTGCTGTCCGATTCCTGTCAGATTGCTGGTCAACCAATAGAGCACTAGTCCACTGGAAGTGAACGCCAGCATAAACCCAAATACGAGTGGCATGGCCAACATCATCTTGGCCTGAACGGGGTCGGCAGAAGGGGTCGGAGTCATCTTCTGAGATACAACCATCGAAAGGGTCATTAGGACGGGGAGTATGAACGTGTGGTCATATGCTGACAGATCCTTGATCCAGAAAACGAACGGGGCCTGTCGCAATTCAATGGAAACCGATAATAGATTGTAAAAGGCCAGGAAGAAAGGCATTTGTAGAAGCAAAGGCAGGCATCCCCCTAAGGGATTGACTCCGTGTTGCTTGTATAAGGCCATCACTTCCGTGTTCATTTGCTGACGCTTGGGATCGGTAGGCTTCAGCTTCTTGTATTTTTCCTGGATGGCCTTCATCTGGGGTTGCACCTTTTGCATCTTCTGGGCCGACACCATCGACTTGTAGCGCAATGGAAATAAAGCTAAGTTGATCAATATAGTCAAGATTATAATAGCTAATCCATAGTTCTTAGCGAACCCATAGATCACCTTTAATGCAAGAAACAATGGTCGAGCCACTATCCCAAACCATCCGTAATCGATGATGTCAATCAGGTTGGGGCCAACTTTGGCAAGGATCCCCGTGTCCTTCGGGCCAACGAATACGCTCAGGCCTTGTGACTCCTGCGCACTCACCCACACTCCGGCGCTTGGAAGGAACTGCTTCTTGCCGCTTTCGAGCACACTTTCGTTCCGCCCCAGCAGAATTCGAGTCATGGGTTCAGAATTCACAGGAAGAAACAACGCGGCAAAGTACTGGTCCTCCACCCCCACAAAATCGAAGGTTCCGGAGATCTCCTGCTCCGCCTCGATCTTGTCGGCCTTGAGTCGCGTGATCTTCTGAGCATTTCGATACAGAGCGGCGTGGAGTGAGGTCCTCTCATCCGCTGCCGAGTCACCAAAGCCCGACGGCCAGATCAGAAAGTGATCGCTGGGCCGCCCGTTGATCCAGACCTGGCTAATGACTTGGACTTTATAGGAATTGGGCACGAGGCGGATTGACTTGGTCGCGCGGAGTTTGCCATTGGCATATTCAAAAGTGAGAGATTGCGCCAAAGAGTCTTGTCCAGCCAGATTAATTCGCACGGGACTCTCACAGGCAAACAGAGCGCCGGCCAACTCTTTAGTCACAGACTCCTCACGGTCCACCCTGACGACAAACGGAGCCCCGAAAGACTCGACTTTTCTCGCATCCAAGAGGTTCAGAGCTCTCCCGTTGTTGTCCCGATATCGTTTGAGAATCCAGCTCTTGACCTCAGCGCCTTTGTTAGAAATAACCAGCTTTTGCAGATCGGTTTCAATTTCGAATGTCTTCTCGCTTCCGGCCGAGCGGCTTTCAGGAACCGCAACTTCTGCCAAGTTACTAGGCAGGGTCTCCGAATTCCTTTTGGGCGGGGCAGAAACAGGGGCCGACGGAGCCTTTGAGCTAGGGACCCTTGCGGGTTCCCAGAGAGAGCGAGAGAGCATGATCACCAAGAACGACAGCGCAAAAGCTATTAAGAGGCGTCTTTCCATTTGCATACGTCTACGCTCGATCCTCCAGAATCAAAGCAGGGGATCTAGCCCTCCGGAGTGGAAGGGGTGGCACTTGCAGACTCGCTTGACTGCGAGAACACCGCCTCGCAAGACTCCGTACTTGCTAACAGCTTGATAGGAATACTCGGAACACGTCGGCCAGAACCTGCAGGCTGGAGGCAACCAGGGAGAAACCAATCCCTTGTAGAGTCTAAGAATTGCCAGGATGACTAGTTTAAAGGCTTCCAACTTTTCTTTTCTTTAAGCGCGCTAATAAGTCAAGAAAATCCGAAGTAATCGAGGAAAAGTCCGCATCCCGGGCCTGTGGCCTTACCAAGACAACCACATCGAATCCATTAACGATGGCAGCTCTGTTTCGCCGGATGATCTCTCGTAGCCACCGTTTCAGCCGATTCCTTTCGACCGCTTTCCCCAGTCTCCTGCCCACTGCCAACCCCAAACGGGACACCTCCAACAAATTGGGGAGATAAAGCAATTGCACCCACCGGCCTGAAATTTTGCAGCCCTCGGCATGGACCTTTTGAAAATCCCGTGATCGCAACAACCGGCCAATCTTGTCAGGGCTTTTGCTCAATGCCAGTGAACTACGGAATAAGCCGTTTGCGTCCTTTATTGCGACGTCTCTTGAGCACGAGGCGACCCGCTCGGGTGCTCATCCTCTCGCGAAACCCGTGGGTCTTGGCTCGCTTCCTTTTATTTGGCCTGAAAGTCGGCAGCATTGTGAACAAACTCCAGAAAGAGCAGATTGACTTCAAATCGAGCAGGCACCAATGGCGTGATGCATAGCCGCCCGATCTAAATTGCAAACTATCACGTATAGCATAGTGGTCCTACCCTGTCAATCCAAATGCCCCATTTGCAATTGAATCGACCCTGCCTATATGGTATATTGAGGTCCTGTCATAGGTGACAATCAACGATAGCAGAACCCATAAAGTTCACCTAATCGAAACTCATCGCCCTGGATCATAATCACCGAAATTGGCGCCCTTCTACTTGCAGTAGCGGGGGGTTGTGCGTGAGCCTTTAACATGGATGCGTGGCAGGAAATTCTCCAATTCATAGAAAGAAAGATTGATCGGCAGGACTTTATCACGTGGTTCAAGCCTACCCAGTTAAGAGCTATCGACGAAGACACCCTCGTGGTGGGGGTCCCCAACCAGGTTTTTGAAGACTGGCTGAGCAGGCACTACTCGGAATTACTCCAAGCTGCCCTCCGGGAACTGCAACTCGGAGAGCTCAGAATCGTGTTTCTTAGCCAGAAAGGGCCTCCCAAGAAGGAAGCCCCAGTTGCTCCTATTCAGACCACTCTTAATTTCGATTCGGTGGAATACCTCTTAAATCCCAAGTATACCTTTGACCGTTTTGTTGTGGGATCCAGCAATCAATTCGCCCACGCGGCAGCGCTGGCTGTCGCCGAAGCTCCTTCGAAGGCGTACAATCCGTTGTTCATCTATGGGGGGGTGGGACTGGGAAAGACCCACCTAATGCAGGCCGTCGGCCATAAGATCAAAACTACTGACCGGCGTGTCCGTCTTAACTACGTTTCCTCGGAGAAATTCACCAACGAGGTTATTAACGCAATCCGGTACGACAAGACCTTGGCCCTGAGGGAAAAGTACCGCAATGTGGACGTGCTCCTCATTGATGATATCCAGTTCATTGCAGGGAAAGAAGCTACTCAGGAAGAGTTCTTCCACACCTTCAATGCTCTCTACGATGCTCAAAAGCAAATTGTCATTTCCAGTGATGCGCTTCCCAAAGAGATTCCATCGATTCAGGAGCGGCTTCAGTCTCGATTCGAGTCGGGCTTGATCGCCGACATTCAACCGCCTGACTTAGAGACCAAGGTGGCCATACTAAAGAAGAAAGCAGAAAGTGAGAATTTTGAAATTCCAGATAATGTGGCTTTCTATATTGGTAGTAAGATCAAATCGAACGTCCGCGAACTGGAAGGTTCCCTGGTTCGGCTCATGGCTTTCAGTTCTTTACGCGGAGAGCAAGTCTCCTTGTCTATGGCACAGGAGGTTTTGAAGCACATCCTCAAGTCTCAGGAAAAGCACATCAGTATTGAGCAGATCCAACGGATCGTCGCCGAATACTTCAACTTGAAAATTGCGGAACTCAAGTCTAAGAACAATTCCAAAGCCATCGCGCATCCACGTCAAATAGGAATGTATCTATGTCGTAAACTCACGGGAGCCTCACTACCCGAAATAGGCCGAGAGTTTGGAGGGAAGCACCACACGACGGTACTTCACTCAATCCATAAGATCGAAGAATTAAAAAATAAGAACAAGGATTTCCACAACCTCATCAGCATGTTTTTGGAATCCTTCCAGTAAGAAGGGGGCTTTTTCCACACCCAGTGCTGGCTGGCCTGTTTGGAAGCTGTGCATTCTTGATCGCTCTTGGAAACGTTGACCGTTTAGTGTACAATTCTAAATGGGGTGCGTGAGTTTTCCACAGGTTAATTGGCAGAATGGAAATATATTAGACGAATTTCCGCTATTTGGTGGCGTCCACTGTTACTTCTATTTAGATTGATGAGTTATTTTTAGAAAAGCCAGGAATATTAGCTTATGGAATTGACTCTGAAGAAGTTTGATCTACTTCGGGAAGTTAGCTTGGCTCAAGGAGTTGTCGAGAAGAAGACAACTATTCCAATTCTTGCCAACTTGTTATTGGATGCCGGGAGTGACAGACTTCAACTGTCGGCCACTGACTTGGATGTTGGAATTCGGAGTTCCTGCCCGGCTAAGGTGAAAAAGGAAGGCGCCATCACAACTCCGGCTAAGAGTTTTCTAGACATCATTCGTTCACTTCCTGATGCAGAGGTCAAAATCAAGAAACTGGAGAACAACTGGCTGCAGATCAACTGCGCGTCGTCTTCGTTCAAGGTGGTTGGGCTTCCAAAAGACAATTTTCCAGCCATACCGGAAATGAAGGAACCAGTGGTGGATCTTCCTTCCGGGGTGTTATTGAATTTAATCAATAAAACCATTTTTGCAATTGCCAGTGAGGAATCCCGTTACACTCTGAATGGTTCGTTGCTCTTGGTTAGGCCCTTAAGTGTCACGATGGTGGCAACAGATGGGCACCGCTTGTCATTCATTGAGAAACAACAGAATTTTGACCACCTGACCAGTGAGGTAAGGGTGCTGATACCCCGAAAGGCCCTGGCTGAACTGCAGCGGTTGTTGGCAGAATGTGGTGAAGAGGACCTGGTCAGTTTTGGGAAGGACGACACCCACCTGTTCTTCCGCATAAAAAACCGCTTGATGTTTTCGCGGATGCTCAGTGGGCAATTCCCTAACTACGAAGCAGTCTTGCCAAAAGAGAATAACCGGACGTTGGTCCTGAATCGGGAGGAAATCACTGCGGCGATTCGACGAGTTGCGCTTCTGGCCGACGACAAGTCTCGAGCGATTAAGATGCTCCTGAGCAATAACAAGCTTGAGATCAGTTCTAGCAACGTGGAATTAGGGGAAGCCAAGGAAACCCTAGAAACCAGCTATGGCGCAGGTCCCATGCAAATCGGGTTCAATTGTCAATACCTCTTGGACTTCCTTGGGGTCACCGAAGACGCCTCTGTCAGCTTTGAGTTTAAGGACGAGCAGAGTGCCGGACAGTTGAGGCCAGCCACGGAAGAAGAGTATCTGTACCGCTATATCGTAATGCCCATGCGGGTTTGAACGAGGGAACCTATCCCAGCTTCTGACGCCACGATTAGGATTCAAGTTCTGACAAGAAGGCTGTCTATTTTCTCTCCCGACAAAACCGGAAACCAGTTCTCGCGACCCTGCAAGGGCCCAGGGCCGAGTCCTAACTGCGAGCAGATTCTGTGAGTCAGGCCGGTCAATAAAAAAGCATGAAAGAAAAAGAAGCGGTCAAGCCGAGCAACCATGGCAATGATGCCAATACAACCATGAATCATGATGACCCCACTTACGATGCCTCGAGCATCAAGGTGCTGGAAGGGTTGGAAGCCGTTCGCAAAAGACCAGCCATGTATATCGGTTCGACCGGCGAGTTAGGTCTGCATCACCTTGTTTACGAAGTGGTCGACAATTCGGTCGATGAAGCCTTGGCCGGCTATTGTGATCGGGTCGAAGTCACCATCCATGTCGATAACTCAGTTACTGTGGTGGATAACGGCCGAGGAATTCCAGTGGACTTCCACACGGGGGAGGGAAAATCGGCGGCTGAAGTGGTAATGACCACGCTCCACGCAGGAGGAAAATTCGACAGCAACAGCTACAAAGTCTCGGGTGGGCTTCATGGGGTGGGCGTCTCCTGTGTCAATGCACTTTCCGAGGAACTGGAGCTGGAAATCTGGCGTGACTCTAAGGTCTATCAGCAGTCCTACCGACGGGGCAAGCCCCTGGAACCCTTGCAGGAAACGGGTCACACCGACCGGCGAGGAACCAAAATCACTTTCAAACCGGATACGACCATTTTAGAGACCAGCGAATTCAATTTTGACACGCTGTCTCAACGACTGAGGGAACTCTCGTTTCTCAACAAGGGCGTGGTCATCACCATAACGGACGAGCGCTCGGATAGGAGGCACGAGTTCCGATATTTGGGGGGAATCTCTGAATTCGTCAAACACCTCAACAAGAACAAAACGGTTTTGCATGAACCACCAATCTACTTTGAGTCGACCAAAGACAGTGTCAACATAGAACTTGCCATCCAATATAACGATACCTATGCGGAAAACGTTTTTTCCTTTGCCAACAACATCAACACGGTAGACGGAGGTACCCACCTTTCGGGATTCCGTTCCGCTCTGACTCGTACTATCAACAATTACGGCCAAGCTTCGGGGCTTTTTAAGGATGTCAAGGAAAACCTGACGGGGGACGACGTCAGAGAAGGCCTGGTCGCTG